>DAOPJR010000036.1:0-31676 GCA_035399765.1 Draconibacterium sp.
ACGATGATGAGCAGATTCTTTTTATTGGCGATGATATTGCGATTGCCGATACCGTTTACGGAAAGGTAAAAGGATTTATCCTTCGTGGAATCACCCAGTTTCGCGGTATTCCCTATGGCGCGGATACTGGCGGTAAAAACCGTTTTATGCCACCTCAGAAACCCGAACCATGGAACGACATTCTTCCAACAGTTTGGTGGGGAAACACTGCCCCTCAGATTATGGATAACCGCTATGCCAATGCATATTCTTCTTTTGTCGATCATTGGAATTATGACGACGTAAGCGAGGATTGTTTGAAACTCAATGTGTGGACACCGGCTACCGATGATAAAAAACGCCCGGTAATGGTGTGGTTGCACGGTGGCGGTTATACCAACGGAAACGGCATTGAACAGGATGGATACGATGGAGAAAGCCTGAGCCGAAAAGGTGATATTGTTTTTGTATCTATCAATCACCGTTTAGGGCCAATCGGGTTCTCCGATCTTTCGGGAGTAGGCGGCGAAAAATACAAAGACTCAGGAAATGTTGGGGCGCTCGATATGGTGGCTGCACTGGAATGGGTAAAAGAAAACATTGCCAATTTTGGTGGCGATCCGGGAAATGTAACGATTATGGGGCAATCAGGCGGAGGCGCAAAAGTTTGTGTATTGGCAGCCATGCCAGCCGCAGCAGGGTTGGTGCATAAAGCCGTTCCGCTGAGTGGTTCTTCCACAGAGGCAATGGATCAGGAAATGTCGCAAAAACTAGGCGGATATATTCTTAAAGAAGCAGGCTTGAAACCTTCGGAGATTGACAAATTGCAGGAAATGCCGTGGAAAGAATACATTTTGCTGGCCAACACTGCTAACCGTAAATTTGCTGAAGAAAATGCCGGAAGTGGAATGCGAATGGGATTTGCACCTGTTGCCGACGGAGTAAATATTCCAAAAGGAACATTTTATACCGACGCCAGTGGTGTAGCATCTGATGTTCCTATGCTGATTTGCAGTACCTTCCACGAATGGGGCGCAGCACGTACCATGCCCGAATTGGAAAAGATTACTGCCGACGAAGCCAAGGAAATGCTCAAAGAAAGAGCTGGTTTCAGAGGCGGATTGGGAGATAAGGCTGCTGAGGTTTACGATGCCTATGCGAAAGCTTTCCCTGGTAAAAAGCCAATCGAGATTATGACTTTGGTTTCGAGCAACCGGGCAGGCGTGGTATCAACCGCAACCGCCAAGACCAAGCAACCGGCACCGGTTTATGTTGCCTGGTTTGGTTGGGAACCACCGTTGTTTAATAATCGCATGCGTGCGTTCCATTGTCTCGACATTTGTTTCTGGTTCTACAATACCGATCTGATGCTGACACATACTGGCGGAGGTGCCCGTCCGAGAAAGCTTTCTGAAAAAATGTCGGATGCTTTGCTGAGCTTTATGCGTACCGGCGATCCGAATTGTGAAACGATGCCTACCTGGCCAAAATTCACCGTAGAAAATGGTGAAGTAATGGTGCTAAACGATGTTTGCGAAGCCAAAAACGATCCGGACCGGGAAGGTCGCATGATGTTATAATTTTTAAATTGAATAAAACCAAGTAAGAAGAAGGGTAAGATCTCCTTCTTCTTTTCTTAAAAATGAATAGGTCATGAAAAAAATAATGTTGTTTCTGAATTTGCTCCTGTTTGTTAGTGCGGGTTTTGCACAAACGCCGTCTAACCAAATCGGAGGGAGAGAAGTTTACAACGGTGAGGATGTTGTATTTCGCGAAATCGACGAGCATACCTGGGTAGGAACCGGGAAACTGGTGTCAAACGAAAGTCTGTACCTGCTCGAGGGATCGGATAAAGCTTTATTGATCGATGCCGGAACAAAAATCAAAGATCTGGATAAAATTGTGGCTTCAATCACTTCCAAACCGGTTATGCTGGTGGCTACGCATGTTCATCCCGATCATACTGGTTCTGCTATTAACGATTTTCCTGAATTGTACATTAACGCAGCCGATACCGTTAACATTCCGCAAATGATGCCTGACTATAAAGGCGAACTAAAATTTCTAAGTGATGGAGAAATAATCGATTTGGGAGGGAGAAAGGTTGAAGTAATTTTTACACCGGGACATACGCCGGGATCAACCACGTTTATCGACAAAAAAGCCGGTTATGGTTTCAGCGGAGATTCGTTTGGTTCAGGAAACCTGTTGCTGACCACTGATTTTTCAACTCTCGCGAAAACAAGTAAAAAAACAAGTGCGATAATGGATAAGTACAGAATAACAAAGTTTTATCCTGGGCATTATTTTGGAATGAATGAAGAAACCAAACGACGCGTGGATGATTTGCTTACAATCAGTGAAGAAGTGTTGGCCGGCAAAGAAAAAGGAACTGAGAATCCGCAAGGCATGCTTGGTTTAAACCTGCTTGTTAACAAGTTTGGGGTTCGGGTTAATTACAACGAAACAGCGATTCACTAATAATAACAAAAGAATGAAACAAACTGTGTATTTTACATTTCTAATGCTTCTGGCTGCATTTAATGGTCATTCACAATCTATTCAGAAAGGACCTTACACGGTTACTGAACTGGCAGCCGGAGTTTTTCACATTGAAGATGCCAACGACAGCAATCCCGCAGGAGTTACAATTGGTGACGACGGACAGATGACAAACATGAATAACTGTTCCGATATGTACCTGCTTACAGGAAGTACAAAAGCTTTACTAATTGATCTTTCCAATGAAATAAAATGGGACAGTACAGCAACAGAGTCGCTGCGGTCAATTGTATACGAACGCTCCGGTAACAAAGAATTGCTGATTACGGTTACACATAAACACGGCGATCATCTGGGGATGTTGCCTGCTTTTAAAAATGATCAAAAAGTCACGTTTTGGATTCCCAAGAAAGAATTTGAAGGGAGGGATATTTTCCCATCAGAAAGAACTCATCTTTTTGATGAAAATGCTTCGCTTGATCTTGGCGGAGGACTGGTGGTAAATACCATGGAAGTCTCCGGTCATACCGCGCATTCTACTTTGTTCTTCCTTAAAGGTAAAAATCTTGTTTTTACAGGCGATGCCATTGGTTCGGGAAACGGAGTTTGGCTGTTTAACGAGGAAAGTTTTTATACCTACAAAAATTCAATTGACAAATTAATCGCATACATCGAAAATCCTTCAAATAGCGTAAACATTGATAAACTTCAGATTTATGGTGGACATTTCTGGCAAGGCAAACAGCTTGGGCAACTTACATCGCAGTACATTTACGATATGCGTACGCTTATTAATGAAATAGGAAAAGGAACAGCAAAAACCGAGGAAATGTCTGCATTTATCAAGTTCCTCGATACAAACTTTAAATACGGTACCGCCACCATTTCGTGGAATAAAGAAGCTGCAGAAAGATATTCAAAAGGAGAAAACCAGTAAACTGTAGGTTTACCAGCCACCACTTAAACCATCGTTTAAGGCTTTTTGATAGTTTTCTAAATTGAACTCATACAAAAATGGCGATTTGTATGCTCCGCCTTTTCTGCGTTCTTCCAACTTGTTCAGAATTTTGTATGAAAGTATTTTACGCTGGAAGTTCCGGCGATCGAGTTTTTTTCCTAAAATGGTTTCGTAGAGTTTCTGCAATTCAGGCATAGTAAATTTATCCGGAAGAAGATTATAACCAATCGGTTGGTTATTGAGTTGAATACGGAGTACATCCAGTGCCTTATTAATTATTTTGTTATGGTCAAGAAGGAGCTTGGTATTACTGGTTACACTCATCCACTCGCAGCTTTCTGATAATTCATCGGGCATCGGATTTACTTTGGTGTAATCCACTAAAGCATAAAACCCTACAGATATAAAACGTTGATCAAAAAACGCCACATCCACATCCATCCCTGCGTCAATCATGTCCTGAACTGCCGGGTTAATCTTCGCTCGTCCGGGCTCGCTAAAAATTTCAAATTGCTTCAGAAAAATATCATTGAGGCCGGTTCTTTGTTTTAATACTCGTTTGGCGGCATTTTCAAGTGACTCGTCAAAACGCATAAAACCACCGGGAAGGGCAACTTGTTTGGTCGATTTGTAATTCAGTACCAGTACTTTTAAGTCATTTTCATGAAAACCAAAGATGACGCAATCAAGTGAAATATGGTCAAGAAAATCAGTTGTATTATTTAAATCAGAATCAGACAATTGGTTTCAGGTTATTTTATTGCACAATATTACTTAAAAATACCTTTTTTTTTGACAAGACAGCAGAAAATTTCTATTATTGTGTCTGATTGACACAAAAAGTATCTGCGAAAATTCAATATTTGATTTTATTGTTAATCAGGTGGTTTGAATATCTAAGTGTAATCAATAAATATAAATCGTATTAATTAAACTTATTATCTAATGAAAAGTTGTGAACTAAAATGTATCAGCCTTTTGACTCTGGCTGTTCTTTTTTTTGTATCAATACAATCGTGTGCGCCTACTTCCGAAAACAAGGTTGTTGATGATATTGTTAAACAAATGAGTTTGGAACAGAAAGCACAACTGGTAATTGGAACCGGAATGTATTTTTCTATGCCGGATTCTGTCCGGGATAAACTTCCTCCGATGTTCGGTGGTGCCCCCAAAGAAGATACACCTTACAACAGAATGGTGGATCATATCCGTACTTATCTGCCGGGTGCTGCCGGCAATTCTGCTGAATTCCCTGAATTAGGAATTACCACTCAGGTTCTGTCTGACGGCCCGGCCGGATTACGTATCTCGCCAACCCGTGAAGGGGATTCAAACACTTATTACTGTACAGCATTCCCGATTGGTACTGTAATGGCTTCGACCTGGGATACAAAATTGGTTGAAACTGTTGGGAAAGCAATGGGAGAAGAAGTTTTGGAGTATGGTTCTGATGTGATCTTGGGCCCGGCTTTAAACATTCAGCGCGATCCGCTTTGCGGACGTAATTTTGAATATTATTCTGAAGATCCGCTCGTTGCCGGGAAAATGGCTGCTGCCATGGTGCGCGGTATTCAATCAAATGGTGTAGGTACTTCTATCAAACACTTTGTGGCCAATAATCAGGAAACAAACCGCATGTCGGTTAATACGATTGTTAGCCAGCGTGCACTTCGTGAAATTTACCTCAGAGGTTTTGAAATTGCTGTGAAAGAAAGCCAGCCGTGGACAGTAATGTCGTCGTATAACCTTTTGAATGGAACCTATGCTTCAGAAAGTCACGATCTGCTTACCAATATTTTAAGAGATGACTGGGGATTTAAAGGATATGTAATGACTGACTGGGGTGGCGGAAGTGATCCGGTAGCGCAGATGCTGGCCGGAAATGATATGGTTCAACCGGGTTCTCAGCAACAGATTCAAGCCATAATCGACGGAGTGAATTCCGGGAAAATGACAGAAGATCAACTTAATTTGAATGTGAAAAGAATCCTCAATATTATGACGGAAACTCCACGGTATAAGGGATTTGTACCTTCAAATAAACCCGATCTGGAAGGCCATGCTGAAGTAACCCGCCAGGCTGCTGCAGATGGAATGGTTTTGCTGGAAAACAACGGAGTTCTTCCAATCAATCAGAGTGTTAAAAATGTTGCAGCTTTTGGTAACACTTCTTATGATTTCATTTCAGGTGGAACAGGTAGCGGTGACGTGAATGAAGCATATACTATTTCTTTGATTCAGGGGCTTGAAAATGCAGGATATTCAATTGACAAGGGGTTACAGGAAACATACGAAACTTACATGAAAAATACCCGTGCAAAGGCTAATCGACCTGATAATTTTTTGGCGGCCATGATGGGAGGTAAAATTCCTGTGGCTGAAATGGATCTTGATCCGGCTATAGCAGCGAAAATGGCAAAAACTTCCGACATCGCACTTATTACCATTGGCCGAAATGCCGGTGAAGGTGGTGACCGTGAAGCCAAACCGGGTGATTTTTACCTGAACCAGGCTGAAAAAGATCTGATTAAAAATGTGAGTGAGGCTTTCCACAAAGAAGGTAAAAAAGCAGTGGTAATTTTAAACGTTTCAGGTGTGATTGAAACAGCAAGCTGGAGTTCAACACCCGACGCAATTCTTTGTGCTTGGCAACCAGGACAGGAAGGTGGAAACTCCGTTGTCGATATTCTTACCGGCAAAGTAAATCCATCAGGAAAACTCGCAGTTTCATTTCCTTTCACTTATGATGATACACCGACGGCTAAAAATTTCCCGGGTCACGCGGTCGAGTCAGATGGTCCTGCCGACGATACTCCGGATCAATCAGGATTCTCTTTTATGCAACGGGTGCCATGGGAAGTAACTTACCAGGAAGATATTTATGTTGGCTATCGTTACTACAATACTTTTAACGTTCCGGTGGCTTACGAGTTTGGATACGGAAAATCATACACCACTTTTGAGTACAGTAATTTGACGCTGAGTTCCAATGAATTCAGTGATAAGATTACCGTTTCGATAGACGTGATAAATTCAGGTAATGTTGCCGGTCGTGAAGTGGTGCAGGTTTATGCCAGTGCTCCGAATGGAAAAATGGAAAAACCGGAAGAGGAACTGGTTGCTTTTGGTAAAACAGGTTTACTGCAGCCGGGTGCATCTGAAACGCTGACTTTTACTATTGATGCTTCTTTACTTGCATCATTTGACGAAAGCAGCTCAAGCTGGATAGCAGAAGCCGGTAGTTACACATTGAGTGTTGGCGCTTCATCAACAGATATAAAAGCACAGGATATTTTTAGTATTTCAAGTGATATCAAGGTTGGAACAGTCAGCAACTCGCTGGCTCCCCGAAAAAAAATTGATACGTTACATCAATAGATTTGTGTTGGTTTCTCCCTGTAAACTGCGGGGAGAAACTTTTTTTAAGATTAAACCTATTGTCACAGGAAATGTCTATCTTTCAGTCACTTTCTAAATTAAACTGATTAAACCAAGAACTAATGAAAACTAAACTATTTCTATTGTTTGTGGGAGTTACTTTCCTGTTTATCTCCTGCTCAAATCAAAAACAAAATCTGATAAAAGGTGTGGTTACTATTGATAGCGGTCAGGTAAGTGGCATTAATGATGAATCAACAGGAATAACCGCATTTAAAGGAATTCCATTTGCTGCGCCACCAGTTGGAGACCTGCGCTGGAAGGCTCCTCAGCCTGTTGAACCCTGGCAAGGTGTAAAAGAATGTACACAGTTCTCTGCCAGCCCGATACAGGGAACACCTGTACCTTTTATGATGTGGACACAAGAATTTATTGCACCCAAAGAACCTTTAAGTGAAGATTGCCTGTACCTGAATGTATGGACCGGTGCTCAAACCTCAGAGGAAAAAAGGCCGGTGTTTGTCTACATTTATGGAGGTGGTTTTTCGAGCGGTTCCTCTGCAGTTCCAATCTACGATGGTGAAGAAATGGCTAAGAAAGGTTTAGTATTCGTAACACCTAATTATCGTGTTGGAACTATGGGATTTTTAGCACATCCCGAACTTACAGCAGAATCACCCAATCATGCTTCCGGAAACTACGGTTTACTGGATCAGGTTGAAGCTTTAAAATGGGTGCAGAAAAATATTCAGGCCTTTGGCGGCGATCCGAATAATGTAACTATTGCAGGTCAGTCTGCAGGTGCTTTCAGTATCAATTACCTGGTGGGTTCTCCTTTAACTAAGGGTTTAATTCATCATGCCATTGCTGAAAGTGGGGGTGCTGTACTTGGCTCTTCTCAACTGGCGCGTGGCAGCGGTTTGACAGCGGCTGAAGAAGCTGGAGCAAAATTTGCCGAATCATTGGGTTGTTCATCCATCGCAGAATTAAGATCGAAATCAGCAGAAGAAATTTTAAGCGGACGTGGTCCGGGATCGCCAGTTGTGGATGGTTATTTTCTGCCGGAATCAGTAGGAGAAATTTTTGCACAAGGCAAACAAAATGATGTTCCGGTAATTCTGGGATGGAATGAAGATGAAGGTTTTGGCGGCGCTCCTGTTCCTGCAGCTCAGTTTAAAGAGAAAGTAAAACAAATGTTTGGAGATAAAGCAGATGAATTTTTACAGAAATTTCCGGTAAATACTGATGAAGAAGCTTTCGCAATACAGAATGACGTGGGTGCCTTGCAAACATTTGGTGTTCAGTCTTACAAATGGATGGAATTGCAGGACAAGACTGGGACTGCCCCGGTTTACATGTATCGGTTTGAGCGCGATGTGCCTTATGCTGATGGAATGCAGGATCATGGTGCTTTTCATACCGGTGAAGTTCCGTATGCTTATAATAACCTGAAAATGAGTCCCCGGCCATGGGCTGAAGCTGACTACAAACTGGCTGATATGATGTCGGATTATTGGGCAAACTTTGCAAAAACAGGCGATCCAAATGGTGAGAATCTTCCTGAATGGGAAGCATGTTCTCCCTATAACCTCAAAGCAATAATTTTTAATACAGAGGTAAAATGTACCGACCTTCCAAATGCGGAATTACTGAAGTTTCTGGATGAGCTTTATTCTGAACAATCTAATCAATAACATTTCAATACATAAAATTATGATGCGTAAAAGTATAACATGGATAATGGCGATTTTGGCTGTTATCTTCTTTAGTGGCTGTGGTCCGAAATGGACGGAAGAAGACATGGGCGATTTTCACCTGGTAAAAAATGAAGATGGCCAGACTTTAGGATATTCTCCTAATTCAGGAGTTACTATTCTGGAAAATAATGGCTTTGCTTTTAAAGATTTGAATAAAAACGGAGAGTTGGATGTGTACGAAGACTGGCGAAAACCGGTTGACGAACGTGCTAAAGACCTGGCTTCAAAAATGTCAATCGATCAGATTGCCGGGTTAATGTTGTATAGTGGTCACCAGGTAGTACCTGCAGGAAGAGGACGTTTTGGGGGAACATACAATGGGAAATCCTATGATGAAAGCGGCGCTCAGCCATGGGATTTAACCGATGATCAAAAAGACTTTCTGGTAAACGATAACCTGAGACACGTCTTGGTTACATCTCTGCAAACACCGGAGGTAGCTGCTCGTTGGAATAACAATGTACAAACGCTTGTTGAAGGAATTGGTCTTGGAATTCCGGCAAATAACAGTTCAGACCCGCGACATGGAACAACTGCCAATGCAGAGTTTAACGCCGGAGCTGGTGGTAATATTTCCATGTGGCCCTCATCGCTGGGAATGGCTGCAACTTTTGATCCTGAGATAGTAAGAAATTTTGGTGATATTGCTTCAAAAGAGTATCGTGCCCTTGGTATTGCAACAGCGCTTTCTCCTCAAATTGACCTTGCAACTGAACCAAGATGGGGACGTTTTAACGGAACTTTTGGAGAAGATCCTTATTTGGATCGCGACATGGCACGTGCCTATGTGGATGGATTCCAAACTTCAGAAGGGAGTAATGAGATTGCTAATGGATGGGGTTATACCAGCGTAAATGCGATGGTAAAACACTGGCCGAGTGGTGGCCCCGAAGAAGGTGGCCGTGATGCGCACTTTGCATACGGGAAATATGCTGTGTACCCTGGTAATAACTTAAAAGATCATTTAATTGCATTCACTGAAGGAGCTTTCAAACTGAATGGAGCAACCGGAAGTGCATCTGCTGTGATGCCATATTATACCATTTCAAACGGTTTAGATAATGTTAATAATGAAAATGTTGGAAACGGTTACAGCAAATACCTGATTCAGGATATGTTGCGCGGTGAATACGGTTACGAAGGCGTAGTTTGTACCGACTGGGGTATCACAAAGGACAACCCTGCCATCAACTCGTTTGGAACAACTTGCTGGGGGGCCGAAGGTTTAACAGTAGCCGAAAGACATTATAAAATAATTATGGCAGGTGTCGATCAATTTGGTGGAAACAACGACGCAGTGCCGGTTATCGAAGCTTATAAAATGGGCGTGGAAGAATTCGGTGAAGAATTTATGCGTAACCGTTTCGAACAATCAGCAGTTCGGTTATTAAGAAACATTTTCAGAACCGGTCTTTTCGAGAATCCGTATTTACAGGTTGACCAAACTGTTAAAGTGGTTGGTAATCCCGAATTTATGGCTGCTGGTTTTGATGCACAGGTAAAATCGGTTGTCATGCTGAAGAATGCCGGAAATGTTCTTCCGATGAAAGAAAATGCCAAAATTTATGTTCCTAAAAGATTCTACCCGGCCAGCACAGGTATGTTTGGTTTTGGTGGTGCGCCCGAAAAATGGGATTACCCTGTAAGTCTTGATATTATTAAAAGATACGGCGAGATAACCGAAAATCCGGAAGAGGCCGATTACGCCATTGTATTCATTGACAGCCCCGACGGGGGAAGCGGTTACAGTACTGACGATGTAAAAACAGGTGGTAACGGATATGTTCCAATTACGCTTCAGTATGGTACATACAAAGCTGTAGATGCGCGTGCAGTAAGTTTGGCAGGAGGAGATCCATTGGAAGACTTTACAAACCGGTCGTATAAAAATAAAACAACTAAAGCTGTCAACTCCAGCGATTTGGATTTGGTTTTGGATACAAAAAAAGCAATGGCAGAAAAACCTGTGATAGTGGTTGTTAACGTATCGAAACCAATGGTATTTGCTGAATTTGAAGATAAAGCCGATGCAATTGTTGTTGGTTTTGGAGTTCAGGGACAGGCAGTAATGGATATTCTGAGTGGCAAGAGCGAACCATCGGGGTTGTTGCCATTCCAGATGCCGGCAAATATGAAAACTGTGGAAGAACAGTTTGAAGACGTTCCTCGTGACATGGAATGTTACACCGATTCACAGGGAAATATTTACGATTTTGCGTATGGTTTGAATTGGAGTGGGGTAATCAATGATGCGCGTGTTCAGCAATATAAATAAATTGTAAAAAGAAAGTAATATATGAGGGAATCGCTTAAAGGACAAGTGATTCCCTCTTATATTAGAAACCTAAATAAACCAACTAATGAAGTTATTCGAATAATTATTTTCCGGCCAATATAATAGTGAAGAAAAACGCGGAAAAATTATTTGAATAGAATACGTAAATCATGCGAAACAATCAAAGAACCTTTGTTTTTTTATTTCTATTAGCATTTAATACACTTGCTCTTAAAGGTCAGGATGTAATTCAAATCCAGCCAAATTCAGGAGCAGTAAATTTCGATGGAATTCCGGATGATGCATTTTGGCAAAACGCACAATCGTTTCAATTAGTCATGCATGCGCCTGAGTTTGGAGCCGAACCAGGAGAAAAAAGCCGTATTTATATTTCGTACGATGATAATTATCTTTGGATAGGGGCTTATCTTGAATATGCCGATCCCGCTGATATTGTTTCAACCAGTAAGAAACGTGACGAAGAATCGCAGAATCCGGATGCCTTCGGAATTCTGCTCGACACTTACAACGACAACGAGAATGCATTGGGATTTTTTACTATGCCGGCTGGTCAGCGAATCGATTACACTATCGCTAATGATGCGCAGATGATGCCCGGCCCGATGATGAGTAATTTGCTAAATTACAGCTGGAATACATTTTGGGATGTTAAAACTGCCAGGTACGAAAAGGGGTGGGCACTCGAAATGCGGATTCCCTTCTCAAGTTTACGTTTTCAGGATGTGGATGGCCGAATCCAGATGGGTTTGCTGATAAATCGGTCAATTAGTCATCGTAATGAAATAGATACTTACCCGGCAACCGATCCGAAATATGGCAGATATGCTATGAATAAACCGTCTTTGGCACAAACCATTGAACTAAGGGGAATTAAAAGTAAAAGGCCGGTTTATATCTCTCCTTACGTGGCAGCTGGTTTTGAAAAGAACAATGAGTTGAATGAAGAGGAAACTGCACTTGATCATTCTGAGGACAAAACATTAACAGGCGGTATTGATCTTAAATATAGTTTGACCAGTAACCTTACTATGGATCTTACTGTAAACACCGATTTTGCACAGGTAGAATCCGATGACCAAATGGTAAATTTAACGCGCTATGCCCTGTTTTATCCTGAAAAAAGGATGTTTTTCCAGGAGCGGTCGAGTATTTTTAGTTTTAGTTTGGGGGGAGCAAGTACTTTATTTTACAGTCGTAGGATTGGAATTGACGACGATGGTTATGCGGTTCCGATTCTGGGAGGCGCACGTTTAACTGGAAGAATGGGAAAATGGGATGTTGGAGTTATGGACATGCAAACTCAGAAAAGCGATATTACACCTTCCGAAAACTTTGGAGTTTTCCGGTTACGACGACAGGTTTTTAACCAGAATTCCTATGTTGGAGCGATGTTGACTTCAAGAGTGACGCCTGATAATTTTAATTCCTATTCGTATGGAATGGATGGTATTTTCAGAGTTTTTGGCGATGATTATCTTTCAGTTAGTGTAGCACAAACAACTGATACTTTGGGTAATAATATGAATGGGGGACTGGATAATACTTACTATAGATTCAACTGGGAGCGCCGAAGTCAGGAAGGTTTTGCCTACAATCTTTCATACAGCTATTCCGGCGAATTCTTCGATCCGTCAGTTGGTTTCATGATGCATTACGGAACCCAGGGAATAATGCTCAGGGCTTCATACGGATGGCTTCCCGGTTCAGATTCGAAGTTGTTCAGTTACTCGTTGGACATGAGTACATACCAATCGTACCGTGTCACTGATGGACAACTCGAGACTGCACGATATGGTCCTGGTTTCGATGTGGTGCTAAAAAACGGCTGGTTCGGAAAATTCGATCTTAATTATAATATTGAAGGAGTTGATGAGGAGTTTGAACTTGACGATGAAGTAATTGTGCCGGCGAAGAGATACGAATTTTTCTCAGGTAGAGCTACTATCATTACTCCGGTTTCAAAACCACTTTCGGCTTCGTTTATGTTGTCAGGTGGTCAGTTTTACGACGGACAAAGTTTTTCGATTACTACTGAACCGATGTTCAACGTATCGGCCAGTGTTCAGTTCTCAGGTGCTTACAATTACAATTACGTCGAGTTTCCCGATCGCAACCAGAAAATGAATTCACATGTGGCGCGAATTAAAATGTTGTATATGTATAACACCAAGCTATCGTTAAGTGGTTTTATTCAGTATAACAGTCTTAGTAGCTTTGTTGCTTCTAATTTCAGGTTACGATATAATCCGAAAGAAGGAAACGATTTCTACCTGGTTTACAATGAAATACGACCTACCAATGCGTTTTTTGATGGGGGAATTGAGAAAGTAAACTTTCTCAATCAATTGTTCCAGGTTAAATACGTGCACACTTTCAGGTTGTAAAGACAGATACTTGATTTTATCGAATCCCGAAAAGTTTTATTTACTGTTAACTGGTAAGATGGCTTTTCGGGATTTTTTTGTCTAAACTAACGAATTCTGAATTCTGGTTAATTCTTACTAAATTTGAAAGAGGCACAAATGCATTCATTGCCATTTGTACAATTTAATTTAACCAATAATCCAACTGAAATGAAAGAAAGAATCTCGTTTAATCTGAATGGAAAAGATGTTTTTTTTGACGGGGATAAAACACAGACCCTACTCTGGGTACTGCGAACCAAGTTTGAACTTACGGGAACCAAATATGGCTGTGGCGAAGGACTATGCGGAGCCTGTACTGTTTTAATGAACGGGACAGCAATCCGCTCGTGTTCTACCCAAATGGGAGAGGTGACTGGCAAAAAGGTAGTGACCATCGAAGGTTTGGCGAAGGAAGATAAACTTCATCCTGTTCAGCAAGCCTTTGTAAATCACGATGCCCTGCAATGTGGATACTGCACTCCCGGAATGATCATGAATGCTGTCGGATTACTCAACGATAATCCAAATCCTTCACGCGAAGATATTGTGTGGGGAATGGAAGATAACCTCTGTCGCTGCGGCGCACACAACCGAATACTGGATGCAATTGAGGAAGCTGCTTCAGAAATGAGAAAGAAATAAGAGTTGGAAGCTTGATAACATTAAAGAACAAGACAATGAACGAAATAAATGATTTCCGCGAATATTTAAAGAACCATCAATATATCCCTGATTTTAAACGCAGAGATTTTCTTCGGACACTGGGAGGGGGACTCTTTGTTTTTTTTCATGTAGGCAGTGCGATGAAACTGATGGCTGCAGAAGGTGAACAATACCGTGAACTACCCAATGATTTCAATGCATTTTTACAAATCCACGAAAATGGAAAAGTATCGTGTCTTACCGGTAAGATTGAAATGGGACAGGGCGTAAATACAGGATTAGCAATGATGCTGGCAGATGAACTGGATGTGGCATTCGACGATGTGGAAATGGTGATGGGAGATACAGATCTTTGTCCCTGGGACATGGGTACTTTCGGTTCACTGACCACCCGGATGTTCGGCCCTTCGATGTTGGCGGCTGCTGCTGAAGCACGCGCTGTTTTGCTGCAACTTGCTTCTGAAGAGCTGGGACTGGATGTGGCTGAACTGGATGTAAACGATGGAGTGGTATTCAACAAAAATAACAAAGGAGAGAGTATTTCATATGCACAACTGGTCAAAGGACGGAATATCGACCGTTTTATTGAGGAAAAACCGGCAGTAAAGGATTATTCGAAATACAAAATTATGGGGAAACCCAAATTCCGGCGCGACAGTGTAGAGAAAGTGACAGGAAAAGCAAAATATTCAGGCGATCTAAGAATGGAAGGAATGATGTATGCTCGTATTCTTAGGCCGCCATCACATGCTTCCAAACTGATTTCTGTAGATACATCAGAAGCTGAAAAAGTGGCGGATGTACAAATTGTTCGCGACGGTGATTTGGTGGCTGCCTTGCATGAAGATCCGGAACAGGCTGATAAAGCTCGCAAGCTGATTAAGGCAGAATTTTCAGGAGAAGAAAAGCGGGTAGACAATTCAAATATCTTTTCTTACCTGCTAGATCATGCTCCCGAAGGAAATGTGAACATTAATGAAGGAAACATCGCAGATGGGAAAAATGTTGCTTCCTCGTTAGTAGAACAGGAGTATCACGACGGATATGTGGCGCACTCGCCGATGGAACCGCACACAGCTATGGCATATTTTGATGGAGATAAACTAACTGTGTGGGCAGGCACACAAACACCATTTCCGGCCCAAAGTAATATTGCGCGAATACTCGGAATGGAAGAAGATAAAGTACGTGTACAACCCCCTTATCTTGGAGGTGGATTTGGAGGAAAATCTGCTCACCAACAAGCCGTGGAAGCAGCCAGACTGGCCAAACTTACCGGGAAACCGGTAATGGTCGACTGGAACCGAAATGAAGAATTCTTCTACGATGAGTTCCGTCCTGCAGCCATTGTCAAAATTAACTCAGGAATTGATAAAAATGGAAAAATAACATTTTGGGATTACCATGTGTACTATGCCGGAGACAGAGGTTCGGAAACAATGTACGAAGTCCCTAATCAGAAGCGAACCGTTTATGGTCGGGGCTGGACAGCACCAGAAATTCATCCATTCCCGACAGGCGCCTGGCGTGGACCGGGAAACAGCACCAATACTTTTGCCCGCGAAGTGCAGGCAGATATAATGGCAGAGAGAGCAGGAATGGACCCGATAGAGTTTCGTTTAAAAAACCTTAGCAACCAGCATGTTATTGATGTATTACAGGAAGTGGCAAAAATGGCTGACTGGAAACCCGGAAAAACTCCGTCGGGAAGAGGACTTGGAGTAGCCATTGGTTTTGATGCAGGAACTTATGTGGCTCACATTGCAAAAGTGGATGTTAACAAAGAAACCGGTGAGGTGAAAGTACTGAAAGTATGGGTAGCTCAGGATATGGGATTTTGTGTGAATCCGCAAGGCGCAACAATCCAAATGGAAGGTTGCATTAACATGGGAATGGGCTATGCCTTAAAAGAAGTTGTTGAGTTTGAAGGGGGGAAGGTAAAGACTTCTAATTTTGATAATTACGATTTGCCACGATTCTCATGGATTCCGGAAATTGAAACGAAGATACTGGAACGTTATGAAGCACCGCAGGGCGGGGGCGAGCCAGCGATTGTTTGTATGGGTGCAGTTATTGCCAATGCTATTCACGATCAAACAGGAGCACGTTTGTATGAGATGGCTATGACTCCTGAAAGGGTACTGGCGGCTTTGAAAAAAGTATAAAAAGATGCTTCCATCTGTCGTTTTACGGATGGAAGCATTTTCAACCTTCAATCTCTTTTA
The DNA here is from genome assembly GCA_035399765.1 of Draconibacterium sp. GTDB lineage: Bacteria > Bacteroidota > Bacteroidia > Bacteroidales > Prolixibacteraceae > Draconibacterium. The sequence goes on from DAOPJR010000036.1 coordinate 16,164, forward strand.
AAATTAGTTACAGGAAATTCTTATTCAGAAACGCTTGAAACTCTTCCTTGTATTGATCGCTAACCGGAATATACACTTTGCCAAAAACAATCCGGCTGCGTTCTACCGTATCGATGCGTTGCAGATTTACAATATATGAACGGTGTACCCGCATAAATTTATCGGAAGGTAGTTTTTCTTCGATGGACTTCATTGAATTGAGCGACATGATCGGCTTGTCGTTGTTCTGAATATATACTTTTATATAATCTTTTAACCCTTCCACATAAATGATGTCATTGAAGTTAATTCGACGAATTTTATATTCCGATTTCAAGAACAGAAATTCATTGTTCGAACTAATTTCTTCCTTATTAGCCGCTTTTTCATACCCAATTTGCTTGCGTACTTTTTCAACGGCTTTCAGGAAATCAGGGTAACCAAATGGTTTTAAAAGGTAATCAATCGCCTCAAGTTTGAACCCTTGTAGGGCATATTTTTCATAGGCGGTTGTAAAAACAAGTTTTGGTTTATTTTCCAGCAACCTCGCAAATTCAATCCCATTCAAATCGGGCATTTCTATATCAAGAAAAATCAGATCAACTGGGTTTTCTTCCAAAAATTCCATTGCGTCGATCGGATTGTCGAAAGCACCAGCCAGTTCTAGAGCAGGTGTTTTATCAATGTAAGAGCTCACCAGTTGAAGTGCGAGTGGTTCGTCGTCGATGGCAATGGTTCGGATCATAGCTAACTATTTGATTCAATTTCAAGCGAAACGGTAAAAACCTCGTCGGTTGAACTAATATTTAGTACATGTTTTCCCGGGAATAAAAGCTGAAGACGTTTTTTTACATTCTCAAGCCCGATTCCGGAATGGTTCTCGTCATGTTTTTCTTTTTTATCCGCTGCCATGCTGTTCTCGCACAAGAAACTGATTTTGTGTTGTTCGGTAGTCATTAATACCTTGATAAATGACTTGTCGCGGTAACTGATGCCATGCTTAAAGGCATTTTCAATAAAAGGAATAAATAACAGCGGCGGAATTTTCATCTCGATATTGTTTTCAGGAAGCTCAATATTTACATCCACTTTTTTCGACACGCGGAGTTGCATCAGATCCACATAGTTTTTCATAAACTCAATTTCTGCACTTAAAAGAGTTTCGCCGTGTTCTGATTCGTACAAAAGATAGCGCATCAGTTTCGATAGCTTCAGGATTGCTGCCTGTGCGTCTTCCGAGTTAATCTCTACCAGCGAGTAAATGTTGTTTAGTGTATTAAAAAAGAAGTGCGGACTTACCTGGTTTTTCAGAAAGGCAAGCTCTGAATTCAACTTTTCTTTTTCGAGCTCTTTCTGTCGCTTCTCGCTTGCCGAATGTTGTTCGATGGCTTTCAATCCAATGGAAAAACCAACAATAACAATCGACATTAAACTATAACCATAAATCTGTATTAGCTTAAAAGGAGGGCGTTGAATCCGATGTTCACGGACACCTTCTTCTACCGATTCAGCTACTCTTCTGTCACGATCCGGATTGTGCAATGCCTGGTTTGTGAAATCGAGTACAAAATAGAAGCAAAAAACTACCGCTATTGCCAGAACAAAATAAATAGTTTTTCTATTGTTCATGTAAAACTTTGGAATCAGCCAGAAGTAATTGATGTAGAAAACAATCCCAATAATAAAAGCATTCACATAAAATCCCCAGGCTATAAATCTGTTGTTACCTGAATACCGGCTGATTATGATTTGTGGTAGAATAATCAGGACTATCCACACCAGTAGATGCATTAAAATGGGGAGCCTGTTTCTTTTTGCCCGGAGTTTGTTCATACCGTGGTTTTTTTCAAAGTTAAACTAAAAACCAAAAAACACGATAAATCGTGAATTTTGGTTTCGAATATCTTATTCGTGTCTTATTGCATCAATTGGATTTAGGTTGGAAGCTTTTTTTGCCGGATACCAACCAAAAAAGATCCCGATAACACTACAAACAATGAATGATAATATAATGGCCTGTGTGTCGAGAACAAATGGCATGTCAAGCAGAGATGAGGCCAGATATGAAAGGCCTGATCCAAAGATGATTCCGATAATGCCTCCGAGAATACTTAGTAATACTGCCTCGATCAGGAATTGCATCAAAATATCTATTCCGCGTCCGCCTACTGACATGCGCAACCCGATCTCCTTCGTCCGTTCGGTAACCGATACAAACATGATATTCATGATACCAATACCTCCAACCAGAAGCGAAATTCCGGCAACAGCACCAAGTAATAAGGTGAGCATATCGCTTACCGAGGATACCATTTGCACCATTTCTGCCTGAGAACGTACCTGGAAATTATCTTCGTCGCCTTCTTTTAATTTATGTTGAGTTCTCAGAATCTTCTCAATTTCAGCAATAGCTGCTTCCGATTTCTCCTCACTTACGGCCGACATGTTGATTGATTGGATGTGTGTAATGGCAAGCATTCTTCGTTGAACTGAAGTATAGGGAGCAAGGATCATGTTATCCTGGTCCATTCCCATGCCATTTTCACCTTTTTCTTCCAGAACACCTATTACTTTCAATGGAATACCTCCAAAGCGGATTGTTTGTCCTACAGGGTCACTTCCATCGGGGAAAAGGTTTTCAATAACAGTCTGACCAAGCAAACACACTTTAGCCAATGTTTTTATCTCCTTTTCAGTAAAGATTCTGCCGTCCTTAATATTATATTTTCTAATCTCAAGGTAAGGTATATCTACCCCATAAATAGAAGTTGGCCAGTTGTTGTTCCCGTTAACTGCTTGTCCGCTGGTACTTACCTGTGGCGAAATAGCTGTGATGTTAACCGCTTCTTTCTTTATGGCTTCAATATCACTCATTGTAAGTGACTTAGAATCAGAGTTTCCCATCATTACCCCACCGCGCCGTTGTTGGCCTGGCATTACCATAATCATATTGGTACCCATGTCAGCCATTTCTTCGCGAATGCTTTGTTTCGATGATTCACCAATGGAAAGCATGGCAATAACCGAACCTACACCAATGATAATCCCGAGCATGGTCAGGATTGCCCTGAATTTATTTCTCTTCAAGGCAGTAGTGGCTATTTTTGTAAGATTTGTATAATTCATTTCTTTCTTCTTTTACGATTCAAATTCCTCTTCAACCGGCAACGCTTCGATCAGTTTTGTTGCATCAAACCGATCAGTTACAAACGATTCTTTTTGAATTCTGCCATCCCTGAAAACAATATTTCGTTTCATGAACCTGGCAATATCAGGTTCGTGCGTTACGAAAACAATGGTTTTCCCGTTGTCGTTCAACTTTTGGAAGAGTTCCATTATTTCGTATGAAGTTCGGGTATCGAGGTTCCCGGTAGCTTCATCAGCAAGAATTACCACCGGGTCGTTTACCAGCGAGCGGGCAATGGCAACGCGTTGTTGCTGACCACCTGATAACTGGTTCGGCATGTGATCCATTCGGTCGGCAAGTCCTACCTGCTCGAGTGCATGCATTGCGCGTTCCTTGCGTTCCCTTGCTTTAATCTTTGAATTGTAGAACAGCGGAAGTTCCACATTTTCGAGAGCAGTTGTTCGTGGCAAGAGATTGTACGACTGGAAAATAAATCCCAGTTTGTTGTTTCGTAAACCGGCCAATTGATTTTTATTCAATTTCCCCATGTTCACACCGTCAAGCAGGTATTCTCCATGGGTTGGTTTGTCGAGACAGCCCAATATATTCAACATAGTTGATTTTCCCGAACCGCTGGCACCCATGATAGCAGCAAAATCTCCCTGGTTAATCTCCAGGTCAACACCACGCAGGGCATGAACGTCCATTTCACCCACATGATAAATCTTCCGCAGCTCTGATACTTTTATAATTGATTTGCTCATTTTCTTTTTCTTAATGATTTCTGAACCCTGATTTTGCTTAACGTCTTCCGGGAGGGCCTGGCATAAATGGATTACCGCCAGAGGTCCTTTTTACTATTGTTTTGTCGGTTTCCTGCATTCCAAGAACCACTTCTTCACCAGGTTTTAGTCCGCCAAGTATTTCCGCATGTATGTCATCGTCGAGGCCTATTTTAACGGGTTGCGGATGGATTACTGAATCTTTTTTCACCCAAACCACTTTTCCCATATCCGGTTGTCCGCTGGTAGCGGCATCAGGTTGTGATCCTGCAGGCATTTCAGGCATTTTCCCACCGCTTCCCGGTTTTGGCGGTGTTCCCATGTAGCTGGCCATCAGGGTCATATCGGGCATAAAACGTAATGCTTTACTTGGCACTACCAGAATATCTTTTTTCTCTAAAACATAAATTTGGATGGTTGCAGTCATCCCCGGCATCAGTTTATAGTCGGGATTAGGCGCATCGATAATGATGGTATATGTTACAACGTTGTTGGTGACGGTTGGCTCCAGGCGAACCTGGGTAACAGTTCCGTTAAATTTTTCATCAGGATAAGCATCTACAATAAATTCAACACGCTGCCCTTCTTTTACCTGTCCCATGTCGGCTTCATCCACATTGGCTTCAACACGCATTTGTGTGAGGTCGTTAGCAATAGTGAAAAGTGTAGGTGTATTGAAACTGGCTGCAACCGTTTGTCCCTGTTCAACAGCACGGTTCAAAACAATGCCATTAATAGGAGAGTAGATCATTGCATAATCCAGGTTAATCTGGTTACGTTTGTGCGAAGCCAATGCGCTGTTATAGTTGGCACGTGCTTTATTCAGGTTATAAACCGTTTGATCGTAATCGGTTTGCGAAATCAGTTTCTTAGCATTCAACGGTTCCATACGATCAAAAGTTGCCTGTTGGTAATCCAATTCTGCTTTTGCATTGTCGAGTGTAGCTTTGCTCTGTTCGAGCTGTGCTGCCAGGTTGGTGGTATCAATGGTTGCCAGTAACTGACCCTTTTTTACGTACGAATTAAAATCCACAAAAATTTTGTCGATGATACCTGAAACCTGTGTACCAACTTCAACCGTTGTGATGGCTTCAAGCGTACCTGTTGCCTCCACTACTTCGCTGATTGTTCCGTTTTCTACCTTGGCTGTTTCAACATTGATTTTGCTGGCATCAACCGTTTTCGGGCGCATAATAAATGCAGCGGCGGCCACGCTTACTACTACAACTGCTGCAGTAATGATGATTGTTTTCTTTTTCATTTTATTCTGTTTTTATTGATTTCGATTAGAGTGTAATTGGATTGCCCAGATAAAAATCCAGGATCTTATAATTAAAGATTAAGCTGAATTGTGATTTTAATAATTCGTTCTGGGCAACAATCAGGTTGGTCTTTTCAAAAAGAAAATCCACCGAGTTGATTAGCCCGTTATTAAATCTTTCTTCTGCCAGTGCATATGATTCTTGTGTAGATGTATACGATTCAAGACTTGCCTCATACTGAGTTTGTGCTGCAATGACATCTGCACAGGTTTGTTCAATTTCTTTTCTCAGTTGGTTTTTTGTGTTGATCTCATTCAACTCTGCATTCTGATAATTAATTTTTGCCTTTGCAACGCTCGATTTTACTTGTTTCTTTTGGAAGATAGGTACCGAAACGGCAACTCCCAGGGTTGGGGTTACTTGGTTGCCCAACTGTCCTATGCTGCTGTTAAATCCCGAAGACAGTCCTGCATCGGCCGAAACAGTTGGTAAGTAACCGGCTTTCGAGATTTTTTCGTTCAGGGAAGCACTTTCTTTTTGGTATTCCACACTTTTAACCTGGGGTTTTATTTCCAGGGCAATAGCATAAACATCGGCTGCTACCGGTTGCAAACCCTGATCGATTGAACCATTCAGTTCCGGGCGGTCAATTTCAAAGTTGTCATCTACCGGAAGTTCCATTAGTTGCATTAAATTAACCTTCGACATGGTATACTGACTTTCAGCGTTTGCCAGGCTTAGTTTTTCACTTGCCAGTTGCGATTTTACCTGCAAATAGTCTGATCGTGAAATAATACCGCTTTCCAGTCTCGCTTCTGATAATTGAAGTTGTTCGGTGGTTGCATCCAACTGGGTTCTTGCATTCTTTACATTTTCTTCGTTGGCAACCACTTGTAAAAAGGCATTCAGAATACTGATCGTAATCGATTCTTTAATTGTTTCAGAATCGTACAAGCCGGCCTGGAGATCCAACTCAGCTTGTTTGATGAGGTTGGTCAGGCGTAGTCCATTATAAATGGTAATGCTTGAGTTCATACTAAGACTTCTGCTGTTCGATCCCTTAAAACTGGATTCTCCGGTAGTATAGTCTGTGGTATTCGACCAGGTGAAGTTCTGTCGGGCTGAAGCACTTAACGACGGAAGTTTTTGCGCTTGTGCCTGTTCTTTACTTACCTCGCTTGACATGTTGCTTAAAATACTTTGCCTTACCTGAATGTTCTCGTTAAGAGCATAATTAATGCAATCTGATAATGTCCATTTTTTCACTGGCGAATTGTCATCTTGAGCTCGGAGTAATCCGGGAAGGAAAAAGATTAAGATGATTATTGCTTTTACTTTCATAGCTTTAAAATATTTTTGATTTAAAAGTAGATTAGAGTTTCTTCTTTGGGAAATGCAATAGAAGTTCGTTGGCATTTTATCGACGTTTAGGTCGATTTTATCGAAGGAATATTTTTTGCGATGGAACTTTCGTAGAAGCATAAAAAATCCCGGTAGGTTACTACCGGGATCGTTTTATCTACGGATACTCACAATTTTATTCGTTTACTTTTTTGAGCGTCATTTCGCCCGGGCTGCCCATACCACCACCATCTGGCATATCAACTTTTAATTTGATGACCTCGCCGTCCAGTTTTCCTTTGTGAGGCATGGTATTTCCCATCACGTCGATGTCGAATGAAAATTCATTTCCGTTTACCTTACCATTGCTGATTTCAATGTCACCCATCGGGCTTGAAACAGTACCGGTCAGTTTTGCACCATCCACTTTAAAAACGAAAGTAAGCTCCATACTTCCCTGAGGACTTTCCATCGAAGTTTTCCATTTTCCACCGATTCCTTCGGCATTACTTGTCAGTACTGCGAAAACTGCGATAAATACAGTTAAAACTAATTTTTTCATATACATATTTTTTTTTGATTTAGTAAGCTTAAATTAAGCTGTATAAATGATTTTAACCAGCACAATAGAAGAATTGAACTTTTCTATCGACGTTCGGGATGATTTTATCGAATGAATTCCAAGCCGATCAATAAACGGTTAACTCATCTTTTCCTGGTAAAATTGGAAACGCTGCATGAGGTTCGGTTTGATACCAATATACCACTGATGAAATATCTTCTCCCTGTAAAGGAAGGTAACGTCCGTCTTCACGCCAACCCAGTGTTTGAATTGTTACTTTCAGATCTTTTTCAAATCGGATAGGGTCGGTAACATGCCAGCGGTATAACCCAAAACGCATTTGCGAATTCCAGAGTTTATCGGGTGTAAGTGCATAAAAGCCTGAATAAGGTGTCGAAAAGTCTTTGTATTCATTGTCTTCCACAAAACAGTAGGCGCCGCAGAAATAATCTTCTGTACCAGTACCGTTGATTGTTGGAAATTCCTTGTCGCCATCCATAAAGAATTTAATTTCGCCTTCGCCCCACCAACCGCTGTTGTTGGTTCCCCAACTCATATAAGTTCCTACATACTGTCCACGTCCTTTTATATTGTCAACCAAAACATAATCTTCTTTGTAAGGGTGTGGATTGGTTCTGTGGAATTGTGCATGGAAATAAGCTGCATCCGGTTCCACTTCGGTGATACAATAATCAATTTGGAAGAAAAGAGTTACATCCTTCGGGCTTAGATTTTCAACAGTCATTTTATATCCTTTTCTGAAAGGCATGATCCAGTATGAATTAAAACCGTTAGCGGGATTTACACAAACCGCCAGCGATGAAATCTGTTTTGATTTTCCCCAGCCGGAGCAGAAAAAATCGCCCAGAGGAACTTCTACAGATGGTTCTTTTTCATTGTCCCAGTAAATTCGAATGATCAGGTTACGCCAGTTGCCGGTTGGGGTCATCCAAATGTGCTGGATTGCACCCTGACCTTTCACATCGGCTAAAGTAAAAGTTGTTTCAGCTTTAATACTGATGGCCGGACTAACTTTCCAGCCTTGTCCCAGATCACGCGCAGCCGACTGACTTATACCCTCTGTGGCCATCCCACCTTTTCCTTTTTCTCCGGTAAAATTTTCTGCGCTGATCGAACGTGATTTGGCATTCGACATCCGGTAGAGGTTATTCATGTTGTTTCCAATTCCGTCGAAATCCTGTGCCGAAAGAACGACCGATAAACCACATATCAGGAAGATTGTGGTAATAATGGATACTAGTTTTTTCATAATTTCAGGTTTATTTTGGTTTATTGAGTTGCATCTTTTACACAGTGGAAACATACTGTGGCATTTGGTTCAAATCTTTGCGAAACAGGCAACAATTTTCTATAAAGAAAGTTGATGTAAAATTCAAATTGAAATTCTGGACAATAATTTTTCTCAGAGGACTAAATAATTGCCATCGTTCTCTGTTTTATTTTGTTTGAAAAGCAAACATCCATTATTTTAGAGGGCACGAAACAAAACTTGATTTTAACCTTTGTTTCTGCTTACCATGAAATCTAATAAGGAAGAGATTTTCATTCACCATTCTGAAGATATAAGAGTAAAAGAAGAATGATGAGAAAAGCCCTTATATCCTGATGGAGAATATTCTGGAAATTCTTAGTGTGTTGCTGGCATCTATTTCAAAAGGAAACCATTTTGCAAAAAGAACATTATTGTTTGCAGGTGCCATGAATACCACTAATTTTGGTTAACCAAAGGTGAAAAAGAAAAAAATAGAAACTCAGAATATCGTATGAATAGAAAAGTCATAACCTTCGGAGAAATTATGCTGCGTTTGGCAACCCCTGGTTACCTCAGATTTTCACAAGCTAGCACTTTCGAAGCTACTTTTGGTGGAGGAGAAGCTAATGTTGCTGTTTCGCTTGCCAATTACGGAATCCCGGTGGATTTTGTAACCCGCATGCCTGATAATGATATTGCCCGTGCCTGTAAAATGGATCTTCAGAAATACGGTGTGGGTACCGGTAAGATCATTTACGGTGGCGAACGACTTGGAATTTATTTTCTGGAAACCGGTGCTGTAAGTCGTGGCAGTAAAGTCGTTTACGATCGGGCACATTCTTCTGTTTCAGAAATTAAACCCGGAATGATTGATTGGGAAAAAGTTTTTGAAGGTGCAGGTTGGTTTCACTGGACCGGTATAACACCAGCCATTTCGCAGGGAGCTGCCGATGTTTGCCTCGAAGGAATTAGAAAAGCCAACAAATTGGGAATTACTGTTTCCTGTGACTTGAATTACCGCAAAAATCTTTGGAAATACGGTAAAAAAGCTGGTGAGGTGATGCCTGAACTGGTTGCCGGAACCGATATCGTTTTAGGTAATGAGGAAGATGCTGCGATGGTTCTGGGAATCCATCCAATTGGAGTAGATGTAACAGGAGGCCATGTGGAAGGAGCTGCTTACGAATCAGTTTCAAAACAGATCATGGCTCGTTTCCCAAGGGTGAAGAAAGTGATTACTACACTTCGGGGATCGGTAAATGCCAATCACAACAGTTGGGCCGGAGTGCTTTGGAATGGGAAACAACTTTTTGAATCGCCAACGTATCAGATTACTCATATTGTGGATCGGGTAGGAGGTGGCGACTCGTTTATGGGCGGCTTGATTTATGGGTTACTTACTTACGAAGGCGACGACCAGAAAGCACTGAACTTTGCAGTAGCTGCTTCCTGTTTGAAACATACCATTTCAGGCGATTTTAACCAGGTAAGTGTGGACGAAGTGGAAAAACTAATGGCCGGCGATGCTTCCGGTCGGGTAGCTCGGTAAATAATTACAAATTCGAAATGAAAAATTAAAAATTTGGTAGTAGAATGGATGTTGATCTGGCAAATAGGTTGTTTGATTTTGCGGTTCGTGTGATCAGATTTTTAAGGAGTTTGCCGAACCTTCCAGAGTTTAACAATATCAGGTATCAACTTTCGAAATCGGCAACGTCTTCAGGAGCGAACTATGAAGAAGCTCAGGCTGCATCATCAAAACCTGATTTTTTATACAAAATAGAAATATCACTGAAAGAAATGAGAGAAAGCAATTATTGGCTTAGAATGATTAAGGCGTTAAATGAATTTGAAGGTCAAAAGGATGGTGAGTTAGGGGAGTTAATCAGCGAATCAACAGAACTGAAAAATATTCTTGGAAAGATAGTGTCCTCCACAAGAATCAATATTAACGATTATCACAATTAAGACTAATTTAAAATTTTCAATTTCTAATTGAATTATGGCACGATTTACACGAATAGAAGTTGCATTGAAGATGCAGGAAACAGGCATGGTTCCGGTGTTTTATCACAAAGATGTGGAAGTGTGCAAAAAGGTTGTTAAAGCCTGTTATGAAGGTGGTGTTCGCTTGTTTGAATTTACCAATCGTGGTGATTTTGCAACCCTCGTTTTTGCTGAACTTAATCAATGGGCAGCGAAAGAATGTTCCGATATGATTATGGGTGTAGGATCGATTGTTGACGAAGGTACGGCTGCCATGTACATTGCACTTGGAGCCAACTTTGTAGTTTCTCCACTCGTCGACGAAGCTACCGCAAAGGTTTGCAACAAGCGTAAAATATCATGGAGTCCGGGGTGTGGATCGGTAACCGAGATCGGTCGTGCGCATGAGTTGGGAGCCGAAATAGTGAAAATATTCCCCGGGTCACAGGTAGGAGGACCGGGATTTGTAAAAGCAGTGAAAGGACCAATGCCGTGGACAAGCATTATGCCCACCGGTGGCGTAACTCCGGATGAGGCGAATCTGAAGCAATGGTTTGATGCAGGGGCAACCTGTGTTGGAATGGGATCACAACTCTTTCCGAAAGAAGTGCTTGAATCGGGAGATTATGGACTTATTACGCAAAAATGTATTGATACATTAGCCATTATACGAAAATTGAAAACAAATAATAAATAGTAAAGTCACTAATCTATTTACGATTTAAATTTGCAATCAGAAAAAAAACATACAATGACAACAATTTACGAAGAGCGTTACGCTTATCATCCTGAGGATTTTAAGTCGTACGACACAGAAAGAATCAGGAAAGAGTTCCTGGTTGAGAAATTGATGGACCCCGGATATGTAAGGTTGGTTTATTCTTCAATTGAAAGATATATTGTGGGTGGAGCAGTTCCTCTTGATGCGGCATTGCCACTGGAAACCATTGACCCGCTCAAGGCAGAGTTTTTTTGCTATCGCAGGGAAGTGGGGGTTATTAATGTCGCAGGCGCAGGTTCTGTTGTGGTAGATGGAATAGAGTATAAAATGAATTTTAAAGACGCGATTTATATTGGTAAAGGAAGTAAAGAAGTTCTGTTTAAATCAGACAATCCGGAACAACCTGCCCATTTTTATATCAACTCTGCTCCGGCGCACAAGGAATATCCGACAAAACATGTTACAATGAAAGATGCCAATGTCCTGCATCTGGGGTCACTTGAAACATCCAACGAGAGAAATATCAACCAGTTATTGATTAACGGAGTGGTAGAAACTTGTCAGCTTCAAATGGGAATGACCGAGCTAAAAACCGGAAGTGTATGGAATACGATGCCACCACATCAACATGGCAGACGTAACGAAGTTTACTTTTATTTCAATGTTCCCGAAGGACAAGCCATTTGTCATTTTATGGGGCAACCCAATGAAACCAGGCATATTTGGATGCAAAATGAACAGGCTGTTATTTCTCCGGAATGGTCCATTCACGCTGCTGCCGGTACTTCAAATTATATTTTTATTTGGGGGATGGCAGGCGAGAACCTCGATTATACCGATATGGATGTAATTGCACCCACTGATTTACGTTAACATAAAAATCAATAAAATAATGATACAGGAATTATTTGATCTGACCGGGAAAGTAGCCCTGATTACAGGAGGAACACACGGAATTGGAATGGCAATCGGAAAGGTGCTAGGTCAGGCAGGAGCCAAAATTTGTGTGAACGATATTTCGGATGACAAACTGGAAAGTTGCAAAACTGATTATGCCGAAGTGGGAATTGATGTTTATACGATCAGGTTTGATGTGACCAATGAAGCTGATGTCGACAAGGGAATTACTCAGATTGAGAAAGAAGTAGGAGAAATTGATATTTTGGTGAATAATGCCGGGATAATCAAACGAATACCGATCCTTGATATGCCTATATCTGATTTCAAACAAGTAATTGACATTGACCTGGTAGCACCACTAATTGTTTCTAAACGTGTGGCTCCGAAAATGATAGCGAAGCGATCCGGAAAGATTATTAATATGTGTTCAATGATGAGTGTTTACGGGCGTAATTCGGTTTCAGCTTATGCTTCCGCAAAAGGTGGTTTAAAACTTCTGACAGCTAACATGACCTGCGAATGGGCAAAATATAATATTCAGATCAATGGTATTGGCCCGGGATACATTGCTACTTCGCAAACGGCACCAATCCGTGAAGGCGGACATCCGTTTAATGACCTCGTGATGACCCGAACTCCCGCCGGCCGCTGGGGCGAACCGGAAGATGTAGGCAATGCAGCTTTGTTTTTGGCATCAAAAGCCAGTGATTTTGTTAACGGTCATGTCCTTTACGTTGATGGTGGAATTCTGGCCAATTTCGGATATGTAAAAGGAGAAAACGATTTAACAGACTAAGCATGTTCAGAAAGGTAATCGCAATAAGCATTTTGTTTGTTTTCTTTATTTCCTGCGGTAAAACACCTCCCATTAGTTTTCAGAATCCATTGGGAAGTGAACGAAATGATGAGGTGATCATTTTAACACGACCGGAAATTGAGTCATTTTTAAAATTGAGTGAAGGGAGTGTTCCGGTTTTTAAAGATGGAGAAGCACTTGTGCCTTATCAGCTCGATGATATGAACGGAGACGGAGTATGGGATGAAGCTGCCGTTCTTCTGAATTTTTCAGCTCATGAAACAAAAGAAATAACGATTGACCAGGTTCCCGGGAATGAAGCACCAATTTTTGAAAAGCGCACCAATCTGCGGCTTGGAATTGAACAGGAAGATGGTAGCTATAAAGAAGTGGACGATTATCAGGCTTTGCCTTGCACTACTGAATTTAAAATTATTGCTCAGGGTGAAAGTGTGAGTTGGGAGAACGATAAAATTGCATTCAGAAATTATTTTGATTGCCGAAACGTAAAAGATCTGTTTGGAAAACTGAAACCCGGAATGATCATCGATAAAATTCACACACCTGAAATACCCGATTATCATGTGCTAAACGACTGGGGAATGGATGTGCTGCATTGTGGAAGTTCGTTGGGCTCGGGTGGAATTGCTTTGCTAAAAAACGATTCGTTGTATCGCCTCGGGTCGACAGATATTTACGAATACCATAAAATAACCGAGGGTCCGGTTCGTTCGGTTTTCGACCTGGTTTACAAAGGCTGGCATGTTGATGACGATGATCTGGAAGCCACGGAGCGCATTTCCATTTATCCCGGGAAATACTGGTTTCAGTCGGATGTAACAGTAAAAGGATTACCTGAAGGTGCTCAGATTGTTACCGGGATTGTAACCAGCATGCTGAAACGCGAACCTTTTGCTTTTGACGCCGATGATTTTCAGATTATTGGAACACATGATGTTCAATCACTGAATAACGATGAGTTGGGTATGGCGGTTCTTGTTCCAAAAAACGAAGCCGGTAAAATTGGAAGAACCAGTAATACAAATTACTTTAATCTGGGTTATCAAACCGTTGTTGAAAAAGGGTTCAGCAATATTATTTCTGAAACGTACTACATTGGTCAGAAAGCAGTGGATGGTCAACCTGCACGTCATTATTTTGCGGCGGTTTGGGGTTTGGAAAAAGATCAGTGGAAAACCGAAGAAGGATTTAAAAAGTACCTTGAAGAAGAAGCCGATAAACTTAGTTCGCCGGTCAATTTCAATTAAAGGTTAGAGGAACAATATTATTTTCCGTTATATTTCCTTTTTGTACCCTGAAATAGCCGACTGTTTTGGATTATTGTTCTCCCTGATGTTCTTTATTAAGCAAATCAATAACCGTTTTTACCGGATTAAAAGTGCTAACCGGTACTTCAACAAATGCTGTATTCCAGTCACTCATCGCGCCGTTCCATAATCCGGGTAATTCCATTGCTTTTAATGTCATTCCACCCTGCGATTTTTCGGCAATAAAACCGGTATCCTGATCCTGAAATTTCATCAGGTCGAATTTGTTTCCTTCAAAATTTTTAATACCACAAACAAGGTCTGTAATATTGGCATATTGCGACGAATTGAGAATGGCTTTCTGGGCTGGATTTTGCAAGTTCACCTGGGCAGTCTCTACTAGTTGCAGACTTTCCGATCCATCCTGATGTCTCACCCAAAACGGACCTCCACCTGTATTGCTGCTTTGGATAACGCCACAAATTCGTATTGGCCGGTTCAATTTGCCGAACAGAAAAGCTGCCCTCTCATTCTCATTCATAAAACTAAAGGTATTCGAAATTTTGTACCCCAATTTCAACTTCAGGAACTGAATGATATCCTGCTCCAGCTTTTCATCGAGAGACGAATGCTTAAGTTTCCGACAATAGTTAAATACTCTCTCCTGAGTTTCAAATAGAATCCCCCCCAGTGCTTTTTTATAGTCAACAGTATCCTGAATCAGCCATTGAGCGGCAACGTTATCAATGTTTTTTATAAAAATGACATCGGCATTAATAGCATCCAAATTCTTTAACAAAGCACCGTGTCCGCCGGGGCGGAATAACAAATTACCGTTTTCTTTTCTGATAGGCTGGTTATCCATGTCAACGGCAATAGTATCCGTAACTTTATCTTGAATGGAAAAGCTGATGTCGTACTCTTTTTTATATTTCTTCTTCAATGCAGGAACCGACTTTTCCAGGTACGTTTTGATTAATTCTATGTGTTCCTGAGAAACGGTAAAATGAACAGAAATTTTGTCATCTGGTCCTGCACAATATAACGATCCTTCTACCAAATGTTCATCAATAGCTTTGGCCGTGGTTCCGTCATTGTATTTATGAAATGTGAGTAAAGCTTTTGGCAGGTTTCCGTAATTGAGTCCCTTTTCGGATAAAACCAATTCAGCTACTTTTCTATCCTTATTTTTTATAAGCTCATCCGCACGATCTCCCAAAAGTGCAGTTAATTCTCCTGTAAAAGCAAAACGATCGATGCCCTTAAAAAATACATGAACATCTTTATCTTCATTATCAATCTGACCATCAAGAAAGTTATACAGGTTTTTAAACATTCGGCTGGCTGCACCCGAAGCCGGTACAAACTTCATTAAAAGTTTGTCTTTACGTTCACCTTCGTATTTGGCGATGTAATTACTCAATTCATTAACAGATAATTTGGAGAGGCCATTTCCTTCAGAAACGACACTTAACAATTCAATGTCAGGAAATCCGTTAATAAAACGATCTAATTG
>DAOPJR010000037.1:0-18937 GCA_035399765.1 Draconibacterium sp.
ATGCCAGTCATACTCATTCAGAATATATTCCTGCGCACCGTGTTGTAAACCGAAATGGCTTGCTTTCAGGAAAACATCATTTTGACAGTCCAAATGCCATGCAGGAATTACTGGAAGCTGAAGGTCTGGTGATTGAAGATGACCAAATACTCAACTTCAAAGAACGTTTCTGGGACCCGGCAAAAGAACTTCATTTGTGAGTTGACTCATCCGAAAACAGAGCGTTAATTTTCTACCTTTGAAGGCGATTTAAATAAGATGCCAAAAATACTTTCAATAGAAGAGTTGCTTCCGCTTACTGACACAATTCCGTTGATCGATGTCAGATCGCCTGGCGAGTACGAGCTGGCGCATATTCCGGGTGCATACAATATTCCTATTTTTGATAACGAAGAACGCCGACAGGTGGGGATTAAGTACAAAGTTGGAGGTAAGGAAAATGCTGTTTTGCTCGGGCTCGATTTTGTAGGGCCAAAAATGTCGACTTTTGTACGGGAAGCCAAAAAACTGGCACGGAATAAGAAAATTCTTGTTCATTGCTGGAGAGGAGGAATGCGTTCAGCGAGCATGGCCTGGTTGTTTGAAACCGCCGGGCTCGAAGTGTCTGTTTTAGAAGGCGGCTACAAAGCCTACCGCCAACATATTCGAAAACAATTCTCCCAACCTTCGAAAATGATGGTGCTTGGGGGCTACACAGGCAGTGGAAAAACAGAAATTCTGGAATTGTTAAACAAACAGGGAGAGCAGTTTTTGGATATTGAAGGAATTGCCAATCACCGCGGATCTGTTTTCGGTCCGCTTGGACAGGATGAGCAGCCCAGCAACGAACAGTTCGAAAACAACCTGGCAGACGCCTGGCGAAAATTTGATTTCAGTAAAACCATTTGGGTGGAAGATGAGAGCCGGCAGCTTGGAAGGTGCGGAATCCCGGATCCGCTGTTTCAACAAATTCGCGAAGCGCCGATGATAAAAATCGATGTTCCCAAAATATACAGGGAAAAACGCCTGGTGAAAGAGTACGGATCGTTTGATAAAACGCTGTTGCACGAGATGATCGAAAAAATAAAAAAACGTCTGGGAGGCCTGGTAACCAGTGAGGCACATAACGCACTGGAATCAGGTGATCTGCTGAAAGTAGCTTCACTGACATTAACTTATTACGATAAAGCCTACGATTTTGGAATCGCTAAACGCGATGCTGAAAAAGTGATAGAGTTGGCATTAGAAAAGGATGACCCTATGCAAAATGTAGAGGAAATAAAAAAGTTACTGATTAAAAGTTAAACTGCTGTGAAACCTATTTATCTCGATTATAACGCGACAACCCCAATTGCCAAAGAAGTGGCAGATGCCATGCGGCCTTATCTTGATGAGTTATTCGGTAATCCGTCGAGTGTGCACAATTATGGTGTAAAAACAAAACTGGCAGTTGAAAAGGCGCGGGCACAACTGGCTGCACTGATCGGGTGTTCTTCTTCTGAAATAGTTTTTACCAGCGGTGGAACCGAATCGAATAATTATGCGATCAAAGGAATTGCACTGTCAAATAAAAACCGCGGAAATCACATTATCAGTTCGGCCATCGAGCACCCGGCAGTAGTGGAGGTTTGCCGGTATCTCGAAAAAAATGGATTTGAGTTTACCAGCATTCCGGTGGATGAAAAAGGGGTGATTAAACTGGACGAACTCGAAGCAGCAATCAAGCCTGAAACCACTTTGATCAGTGTAATGCATGCTAATAATGAAGTGGGAACCATTCAGCCGCTGGATGAAATTTCGAAGATTGCACGTAAACACCAGATTGTTTTTCATACTGATGCGGCGCAGTCGCTTGGCAAAATTCCGGTGAATGTAGATGAGTTGGGTGTAGATTTATTAAGCATTGCTGGTCATAAACTGTATGCACCGAAAGGAATAGGAGCTTTGTACATTCGGAGTGGAATTAAGTTGGAAAAACTTATACACGGCGCCGATCACGAACAAAATCTACGTGCCGGCACTGAAAATGTACTTGAAATAGTTGGCCTGGGTGCTGCAGCAGAGCTTGCCAAAGATACACTGGCCGACAACATGAAGCACTACCAGAAAAACCGCGATTACCTGGAAAAACTTTTAACCGAAGCCATTCCGGCAGCCAGGATTAATGGTGATTCGGAAAATCGATTACCAAACACACTGAGTATTTCGTTTCCGAAAGTGGAAGCCAATACCTTAATCGACCGTTTGGATGGAGTGGCCGCATCTGCCGGTGCAGCTTGTCACGCCGAAAGTGTGGATGTTTCAGCCGTGCTTGAAGCCATGCACGTTCCAATTGAGTTTGCGATGGGAACAATCAGGCTTTCTACCGGGCGCGAGACGACCATGCAGGAAATCAAGCAAGCAGCTGATGAGATCATTGAAATCGTTTGTCAACTCATGCCAAAAGAAGACGCCGGAGTACCTACTGAAAAACTCATTCAGAAAGAAATAAAGCTGACGCATTACACTCACGGATTGGGTTGTGCCTGTAAAATTCAGCCTCAAAATCTCGAAAAAGTATTAAAGAACCTGGCACCGGTGGTAGATAAAAATGTGCTGGTTGGAACCGAAACTTCGGATGACGCAGCGGTTTATCTGCTTCGCGATGATTTGGCAGTGGTTCAAACGCTTGACTTTTTCACCCCGATAGTAGACGACCCTTATCAATTTGGAGCAGTGGCTGCTGCCAATGCGTTGAGTGATATTTATGCCATGGGAGCAGAGCCTATTTTTGCATTGAATATCGTTGGTTTTCCGGAAGATACTTTGCCGATGGAGGTTCTTGAACAGATTCTGAAAGGTGCACAGGACAAAGCAACCGAGGCTGGAATACCGGTACTTGGAGGGCATACGGTGGAAGATCCCGAACCCAAATTCGGGATGGTGGTTACCGGAACCATTCACCCCGATAAAATACTGAAAAACTCAGGAGCGAAACCGGGAGACAAACTCATTCTGACAAAACCACTGGGAACTGGAATACTTTCAACAGCAATTAAACGTGGAATGATTTCGGATGAATTGCGTGAGCAGATTACAAGGCAAATGGCGACACTTAACAAAACAGCTGCTCAGCTGATGAAGAAATACCGTGTGCACTCCTGCACCGATGTTACCGGTTTTGGTTTAATGGGACACCTGAAAGAAATGACGGTTGGTTCGGCTTGTAATGCAACAATTTTGTATGAAAAAATTCCCTTCCTTCCCGAAGTAAAAAACCTTGCGGTAGCGGGTGTTGTTCCCGGGGGCTCATACAACAACCTGAATTTTGTTTCCGAATTTGTTGATTTTGGCAATTTACCACGTACTGACCAACTGCTGCTTTGTGACGCGCAAACCTCAGGTGGATTGCTGATTGCCCTTCCTTCTGATGAAGCGGATCAGTTGGTTGAAGACCTTTTGGCAAATGATGTTCGCGATGCCTGCATAATCGGTGAATTCATTGCAGAAGGAAAAGGATTCATAACTATTCAATAAAAAGTCATAGCTTTCAATCGCATATATAATGAGCAAATGTTTAATTGTGATTTTCAAAAACAATTCTCTTGCTGAGGTGTTTTTATATCGCAAATATTACCTTTGCAGCAATTTTGTACAGATTTTTTATTCTTTAAAGTATTTATAATGGCAGAGTTACCAAGAAAATTAATTGTTCCGAAGAATATTACCGATGCTTTAAGAACCGTGAAATACCCGGGTAGCGAGGAAGATATCGTTTCTTTGGACATGCCACAGGAAATCCGCATTGCCGGAAAACGAGTTACTTTTTCGCTGGTTTTTCAGAAAAGCAACGATCCAAATATTGAAGCGCTGGTACTGGCGTGTGAAAAAGCAATCAAAGAATGGATAGGGGAAGAAGTAGAAATTGAAGATAATATTTCAGTGAAGTATATCCACGACATGGAACGTCCGGTTCTTCCAAATGTAAAGAACATTATCGCTGTTGCTTCGGGTAAAGGCGGTGTCGGGAAATCAACGGTTGCCGTAAATCTGGCAATTGCACTGGCAAAGACGGGTGCAAAAGTGGGTTTGCTCGATGCGGATATTTTTGGACCATCCATCCCTAAAATGTTTGGAACTGAAGGTGAACGCCCGTCAGGAGTAAAAATTGATGGACGCGAAATGATCAATCCTTTGGAAAAATTTGGTGTTAAGTTTCTTTCTGTAGGCTTTTTTGTAGATGCCGAAAGTGCCATGATCTGGCGAGGCCCAGTCGCTTCCAATGCTCTGAAACAATTGATTACGGAAGGAAACTGGGGAGAACTTGATTATCTTTTAATTGACCTGCCTCCCGGAACGAGTGATATTCACCTTACACTTGTACAATCGGTGCCCGTAACAGGAGCGGTAATTGTTACTACACCGCAGGATGTGGCTCTGGCTGATGTTATTCGCGGGACCAGCATGTTTCAAAGTAAATCGATTGATGTGCCGGTGCTCGGACTGATCGAAAATATGGCCTGGTTTACTCCTGCCGAGTTACCGGAAAACAAATACTACATTTTTGGAAAAGATGGAGGTAAAAAACTGGCAGAAAAACTTGGGTTGAATTTCCTTGGTGAGATACCGATTGTTCAAAGCATTCGCGAAGGTGGAGATAATGGGACACCAGTTGCCAACGATGCCGACTCGGTAACCGGAATGGCTTTTACCGAAATTGCTGCCGCTGTTCAACATCGTACACATCTTCGTAACATTCAACTGGCTCCAACTAAAAAGGTTAAAATAGAACGGAAATAGAAGATTTGTTCCGGGGAAAAATATCAAATGAAGAGGAAAATTGCCCGGTGGCACCTTTCCTCTTTTCCTTTTAAAATATTCAGATAAAAACAACAGGGAAAAGACTTTACAAAAGTCTTCGAAGAATTAATCCGGCCTGCAATCAAAATTTCTTATTTTTGCTGCCTCTGAAACGGGAATAATTCAATACAAGCTACAATATTCCGGTGTTTCATGAGTTTATTCATAGAGTAACGCAAATAGCTGTTTGAAGAGACTTTTTTTACATACAATATTTATCGTTTTTGGGGTCGTGGTTTTCTCGGGTTGTTCAACCGAGAAGAACACTACTGTTACCAGAACCTTTCATAATGTCACCTCGAAATACAACATCTATTTCAATGCAAATGAAAGTGTTAAGGCAGGTCTTGCAAACGTTAATGAACGGATAGAAGACGATTTTACCCGAATCCTTCCTATTTACAAGGAAAGCGACCCGGCTGTTGCCCGTTTGGTAAAATCCGATATGGATAATGCCGTTGTAAAATGTTCGAAACTGATTGAAATTCATTCGCTCACAAAAAAACCAAAACGGAAAAGGGGAGGAGGTTCCCGAAAATACCAGGAATTTGCAAGTCAGGAAGAATTCAATAAATACATCGACGACAGCTATCTTTTGATGGGGAAAGCATATTTCTACGAACAAAATTACTTTGCAGCCATTGATCATCTTTCGTATGTTGTCCGGAAATACCCGGAAAATGAAACCGCCGATGAAGCTCAGATTTTTTTGATCAGAGCCTATACCGAGCTCGATCGGTTTATTGAAGCCAATGAAGTGATTCAGGCAGTGCAGGCTTATGACGATTTTCCAAAAAAATACGAACGCGATCTGGCTCTGGCAACCGCCTATTATTATATGAAACAAAAGGAGTATGCCGATGCTATTCGCATGCTTGATATCGCCATTAAAAAGACATTCTGGAAACGGGAAAAAGCACGATATCAGTATATAATTGCGCAGTTGTATCAAGAGCTTGGTCAGAACGAGCAAGCTTCGGAAGCATTCAGGCAAGTGATAAAAATGAACCCTGATTATGCTATGGCTTTTAATGCCCGGATTAATTCTGCAGGAGTTTTCTCTGGTGAAGGAAATACCGAGGACCTGAAAAAAGAGCTGAATAAAATGCTTCGCGATAAAAAGAATCGCGACTTCCGCGACCAGATTTATTATGCACTTGGTAACGTTCATTTTCGTGAAGGAGAGCGCAACCAGGCAGAGGACGACTACCGAATGTCGGTGGCATCGAGTTTTAAGAATCAGTATCAGCGTGCACTTTCAGCAATAACACTGGCAAATCTTTATTTTGAAGATCTGAATTATCGTGGTTCGCAGTCGTATTACGACAGCGCCATGATTATTATCGATGAGAACTATCCCGATTATAAAAATGTGGAATCACGCTACCGCAGCCTCACTAATCTGGTAGACAACCTGTTAACGGTGGAGCGCCAGGACAGTTTGCAGAAGGTTGCACAAATGCCTGAAGCAGAGCGGGAAGCATTGATTACCAGGTTAATGCAGGAAGAACAGGAGCGCCAGCGAAATATGGAAAATGTGGCGATGCAAGGCGCACAGGATCAGGGATATTACCGTTCAAACCGATACCGTATGGGAATGGGAAATTCCGGTGGAACAGGTTGGTATTTTTATAACCCGCAAACGATTTCTTACGGAAGGGTGACTTTTCAGCAGCAGTGGGGACGACGGCCTTTGGAAGATGACTGGAGACGATCAAATAAAAACACGGTTTCGCTGGGCGAAGAAGAACAATTAGCAGAAGAAACCAAACCCGAAGAAAAGAGAGTGGAGGACCCCATGCAACGTGAATATTATACACAGGACCTGCCACTTACCGATTCACTGATGGCCGTTTCAAACGAACGAATCAGAGATGCCTTATATAATGCAGGAAAGATATTTAAGTCTGAATTTGAAGATTACCCGCGTTCGGCAGAGGAATTTGAAGAGCTGAACAAGCGTTATCCTACGAATGTATACCTGCTTTCGGCCTATTTCGATTTATATGATTTGTATGAATTAATGGGAAACAGGGAGAAATCGAATTATTATCGTAACCTGATTATTAATAACTTCCCTGACAGTAAATATGCTCAATACTTGCAAAATCCCAACTTCTTTATTGAAATGGAAGCAAGAAATGACACTTTAAACCGGCTGTACCAGGAAACATTCAGAAATTATAAACAGGGAAGATATCAGGCTGTACTCTCGCTTACTTCGGAAATGAAGTCACTGAAACCCGATTCTGTGATTGTTCCAAAGATTGATTTTATGCAAATGATAGCAGAAGGTACACAGACCGACGTTCACCAGTTCGAATCATTGCTGAAAGATTATCTTCAAAAATACCCGAAAAAAGAACCATCGCCACTGGCAGGTGAAATACTCAAACTGATTCAGGACAGCACTCTCGCCGACTATCAAAAGTTGGTAGAAATGGGATATATCAGTGAAGAAATTCAGAATGAAGAGTTACTGGAAAACGATGTAGCAAACGATGAGTTCGGCGGAAAATTCACTTACGATGAAGATTTGCTCCACTACTTTGTTATTGCTTATCCGCGCAAAGATGAAAATAAGATCGACCTGAACAGGTTGAAGTTTGATATCGCCAATTACAATATTGATCATTACACCAAAGTTGACTACGATATTGAGGATGATAATTTGAATGATGAGCTGGCTTTTATTGTAGTTCGTTCGATGTCGAATAAGGAGAATGCCTTGATTTATCATGGTGCGATCATTCGCAGGGCCTCTGTCTTCCAGGCTTTAAAAGGAGTGGAGTACCTGAACTTTGTTATTTCTTCAACCAATTACCGGACAATAAAGTCGGAGAAATCGATTGCTGATTATCTTAAATTCTTCGTCAAAAATTATAGCCGTTTTATTCGTTCGAACTTTACTGATGAAGGGCCGGACATCTCGCCTGAAGAATTAATGGCACGTGCCGAAGCTGAAGACAATGCACTAAAAGAACGTGGAACCTTTGTTACTGTGGCAACTGCTCAGCCGGGAACTTTTAACATGAATGTGGATACCACACAGAATTTTGTACTGGCAATAAAAGATAAAGGACTATCAACAAGACAATTGTTGAATGTGTTTAGTGATTTTAACCGCCAAAACTTCCGGGTTTGGAACCTGGCTCTGAAACTAAAACAAACCAACGATTACCAGTTGATGGTCGTTCAGGGAATTCCTGATTTGAACGAATCGATGTCTTACTTCCGAAGGGTGGTTACCAATCGGGGTTTATTCGAATCTCTCGGTCAGACAACCTATCGCAATTTCCTGATTACGGATGAAAACCTGCAGACTTTAGTCGACCAGAATAAGGTGGAAGAATACATCAATTTCTTCCGAAATAATTACATTTCGAGACGAAGCGAGGAAGGAACCACGGGTAGTTCTCAAACAGGTACACCGGCGAGTCAAGATACCACAGTTGCTACAACGGCAGAAACCACAACTGCCACACCTGTGCAATATACCGGTGCTTACAATACTGATGTGGCCGGGCCACACAAAGTAGTGTTTGTGATTCCGGCAACAGGTATTAACAAGAATGCATTTATAAACGGATTGCAGCAATACAATTCATCCAATTTCGGAGGCTCCGGATTTACTGTTTCTGAACAGCCACTCGATGAATTCCGACTGATGGTTATTGTTGACGGTATCAGCGACAAGGAAACGGCCCAACTGTATTTCAGCAATGTGGTTCGCGACCGTTCGCTTTTCAATACATTGGGTAATGCAGAATACCGGAACTTCCTGATCTCGAATGTCAATTTCGACATCTTCCTTCAGGAAAAGAACATCACTTCTTACATGGATTTTTACAAGCAGATCTACCTGGGAAATTAGTTTAAAGCAAAGAATAGTTATTATTAGATTCATTTGAATTAACTCAAAAATTCTTGCTGACAGGCTCACTGCTCACAGCTCGAAGCTTGCAAAGTGGTTAAACTTTGTTAAGCGTATACTACAACGGCACTTTTTTTGTTTTTATCTTTAAACACGGAAATCATGATAAATACAATGTCCCCGGTTTTATCGGGCAGTACAACAGAAAGCAGGAAGTTTGATAATATGAATAAACCACGTATACTTTGGACAGATGACGAGATTGACCTTTTAAGAGCACACATTCTTTTTCTTGAGGAAAAGGGATATGAAGTTGAAACTGCTACCAATGGACTTGATGCCGTTGAAAAAGTCTCCGATTCATTTTACGATATTATTTTTCTCGACGAAAATATGCCGGGAATAACCGGGTTGGAAACCCTGACCCGTATTAAATCGATTTCTCCAAATGTGCCGGTGGTTTTGATTACCAAAAGTGAAGAAGAAAATATTATGGATGAGGCAGTGGGAGCTAAAATTGCCGACTACCTGATCAAACCGGTTAATCCTAAACAGATTCTGCTGACACTTAAAAAGAATATCGATCAGAAAAGGCTGGTGACCCAGCAGACCACATCGAAATACCAAATGCAGTTTGCACAGATAGGCATGCAGATTAACGACCGGATGAGTTTTGATGAATGGAAGGAAATCTATAAAAAACTGGTTTACTGGGAACTGGAATTGAGTGAATCAGAAGATTCGGCGATGGACCAAATTCTGGCCATGCAAAAAGAGGACGCCAATAAAGCTTTCTTCCGCTACATAAAAGAAAACTATCCATACTGGTTCAATATGGATTTGGGCGAACGTCCAATGTTGTCCACTGATATTTTCAAACACGTGGTTTTTCCTAATCTCGATCAGAAGAAAAAAACGCTGGTGCTGGTGATCGACAACCTGCGTTTCGACCAGTGGCGAATTTTCAGTCCGGTGATTAACGAGTATTTCCGAACTCAAACAGAAGATTTGTATTGCAGCATCCTTCCAACTGCAACCATGTATGCACGCAATGCAATGTTTGCGGGTTTAATGCCTTCTGAAATTGAAAAAGTTTATCCGCAATACTGGGAAGACGACGACAACGAAGGCCACAAAAATGCACACGAAGTAGAATTGTTGCAAAAACAACTGGGACGCTATGGCCGTAAAGAAAGCCTGTATTTCGAAAAGGCTGCCGGTGTTCGCAAGGAACGTTGGGTAACCGACAATTTAAAGAACATTCTGGAAAACGATCTTTCGGTGATGGTGGTAAATTTTGTGGATATGATTTCGCATGCCCGCACCGAAATGGATATGATACGCGAGCTGGCAAACAACGAAAAAGCTTACCGATCGCTAACACTGAGCTGGTTTAAAAATTCAGCATTGCTCGATTTGCTAAAAGCACTGGCGGATGAGGATATTCGAATTATAGTTACAACAGACCACGGAGCTATCCGGGTTGACAATCCGGTAAAAGTGATTGGTGATCGCGAAACAAACACCAACCTGCGATACAAACTTGGTAAGAATCTAAATTTCAAATCGAAAAATGTGTTTGAAATCCGCGATCCCCGAAAAGTATATTTGCCCTCGCGAAATGTAAGTACCAGCTACATTTTTGCTGCCAATACCGACTTTTTTGCATACCCGAATAATTACAATTACTATGCGAATTATTATAAGGATACCTTCCAGCATGGAGGGATTTCTATGGAAGAAATGATCATTCCGTTGGTGACATTGGTTCCAAAGAAGTAAGCTTTTTATATGGGTTAGCGGTTCTAAATCGCCTAACGCTTAATTAGTACTGCGTTTGACCACAAACTCTCCTTTTTTTGCGCCGATTTTTTCACCAATAACACGGCATTTGATCATCAGGAGGTAGAACAGGCGTGGATCGTTCTCGTCCATTAGTCCTTCAAAATTTCCCATTCCTTTTGAAATGATCAAATCAGCAGAATCATAAATAGCTTTAAACTCCGGACTCACACGATGGAGCAAAGTGGAAGGCGCATCGTCGCCATTCGAAATAAGAGTTGCAACATCAGGGATACCAACTTCGGTGGCCTCTTTTATGGTTACATCATTAAGTATTGCACTGTCACGAACTGCGAATGTAACATTAGGATGGTCGATGGTTTCAAGAAAAAGTTTGTCAAGTACGATCTCGCCACAATTATCGCCGAGGTACAGGATGCTTTTTGCTTTTTGGATAGATTCCTGCAATTGTTTTGAATGATCAATTGCAAAGTCACTGTTCATCACCTGTTCAATGGTTTCCCAGATATCGAAATCATGACCCGGTCCAAAATCGATAATATTGCCGGCTATAGCTAACCGAAGTGCTGTTTCAAACGGATTTTTTGAAACTTCCACCATGCGCTTAAACTCGTGGTAACGTTCCAGCATTTCCTGGTTGCTTTCATCCTTTTCCTTTTGGTAAGGATCTGCTACTTTTGATTTCTTCTTTAATTGCTGAATAATATTTCGTGTAATTTCCGGAGAATAGCTTTTTGCGAGGTCAATCGTAGCTATTTCTTTCATCATTGAACTTACCAAACGGTTGCGTTTTTTCTCTGCCACCTGGTATTTATCCATTCGTTTTTGCAGGGCTTTTACCTGGCAAATCAAGCATTCATAATTCATGCAGCAAATATAGTCAGAAGATAGAAGATGAGAGAAAAAGTAAAAATGATTGATTACGGATTTATGGTAGAATTAAGGGAAGATTACTGTCCTTGCTTCATCTGGGCGTATAACTTGTTTGCAAAAATAAAATCATCGAGTTTTTTGCTGCCTGAATTCAGAATTTCGTGTTTGGTGCCTTCCCATTCTTTTTCACCTTTCGAAATAAAAAGTACCGATTCTCCAATTTCGATTACAGAGTTCATGTCATGGGTATTGATAATGGTGGTCATCTGAAATTCTTTGGTCAGAGCCTGAATTAGCTGGTCGATGACAGTTGCCGTTTCGGGGTCGAGACCCGAGTTAGGCTCATCACAAAACAGGTATTTGGGATTCAGCGCAATGGCACGTGCAATAGCCACACGTTTTTGCATCCCGCCACTGATCTCGCTGGGCGAAAGTTTAAACGCTTGTTTTTCGATGTTAACGTGGTCGAGACAAAATTCAACACGTTTTTGTTTTTCAGCAGTACTCATTTGTGTAAACATATCAAGTGGGAAACGAACATTTCCTTCCACATTTATGCTGTCGAAAAGAGCGCCTCCCTGGAATACCATTCCAATTTCCTGTCGAAGCAGCTTCCGTTCCTTGTCACTCATGTTTACGAGGTTGCGGTCGTCAAACCAGATTTCTCCACTGTCAACTTCAAACAAACCCAGAATCGATTTCAGCAAAACCGTTTTCCCTGAACCACTTCGCCCGATAATCAAGTTTGTTTTCCCGGGCTCGAAAGTGGTTGAAATGTCCTTCAGAACGGTATTTCCGTCAAACGACTTGGTAAGATTTTTTACGGTGATCATGTTAGCAGTAATCGGGTTAATATTAAATCGAAAAAGAGGATGAGTATGTTGGTATTCACTACTGCTTTAGTGCTGGCTTTCCCCACTTCAAGTGCGCCACCTTGTACATAGTACCCGAAATAGGCGGAAACCGATGATATCAGAAATCCAAAAACAAGGCATTTAATGATGGAGAAGAAAACATAGTAAGGTCTGAAAAGCCACTGAATTCCTTCGATGTATTCAGGAATGGTAATTATATTTACAAGCGGGCCGGTGATAAGACCGCCAAGCAAACCAAAAAATACACTCAGTATATAGAGGAACGGAAACACAAAAACCACGGCTACAATTTTAGGTAGAATGAGGTAACTAGCTGAATTCACGCCCATTATTTCGAGCGAATCGATTTGTTCGGTTACCCTCATGGTACCAATTTCGGAAGTAATGTTTGAACCTACTTTTCCCGCCATAATGAGTGCCAGCATGGTAGACGAGAATTCAAGGAGAAGAGTGTCGCGTGTTCCAAGCCCCACCAAACCACTTGGATAAAGCGGATTTTCCATGGCATTCGCAAACTGAATGGTCATAATTCCGCCAATGAATACAGAAATGATCAGTACAATCCAAACCGAGTTCACGCCAAGGTTGTCGATTTCGAGAAACAATTGACGAAAATACATCTTGTGTTTCTCCGGACGTGCAAACACTCGTTTGAGCATTAAAAAATAACGGCCAATATGAAAGAAAAATCCCATATGTCTTTTTTTCGACAGTTCGGTTAAAATTACAACTTAAAAAATGGATACAAAATAATTATGATGCGTAATCCGTTGCCCTAACGTCAAATTTAACGCCTTAACTGTCGGATTCTTTCTTGAAAAAAAGATATATTTGATAGAATATAAAACCCATTTCTGCGGGATCGGAAATATGAAAATGAATATTTTTCAAACTGCTAATAATCTCCGGAAATTAACAGCTATCAGATGAATAATACCTTTTGTGTGATAATGGCAGGTGGCATTGGAAGTCGTTTTTGGCCGCTAAGTCGCATTGCTAAGCCCAAACAATTTCTCGACATCTTAGGTACAGGGAAAACCTGTCTGCAACAAACCTATGAGCGTTTTTTAAAATTAGTACCTAAAGAAAATTTCGTTGTAGTTACCAATGTCAGCTATAAAAAATTCGTACTCGAGCAATTACCGGATATAAAAGAAGACCAGGTGCTTTTAGAGCCGTTGAGAAGAAACACGGCGCCGTGTTTGGCATACGCTCTTCAGAAAATTAAATTGAAATCATCGAAGGCTAAATTGATCGTAACTCCTTCAGATCATTTGATCCTTGACGGTGAAGAGTTTATACAGCAGTTGCAAAACGGATTGGATTTTCTGGATTCTAACGAAGCACTGATTACATTAGGGATTAAACCCGATCGTCCGGAAACGATGTATGGTTACATCCAGATTCAAAACCGCAAGGAATTTCATGGCCTCGACAACCTTTATAAAGTGAAAACCTTTACCGAAAAACCAGATGTGGAGATGGCCAAAATCTTTATCGAAACCGGCGAATTTTACTGGAACTCCGGAATTTTTATTTCAACGCTTTCCTGTTTCCTTGATTCTTTCGACAAGTATCTCCCTGATATAGCTCAATCTTTTGCAAATAGTGAACGTTTTTTAAACACCGGCAGCGAGGAAGCTTTTATAAAGAAGACGTATTCCGAATGCCAGGCTATTTCAATTGACTACGGTATCATGGAAAAAGCTAAAAATGTTTTTGTGTTGACTGTTGAATTTGGATGGACTGATTTGGGTAGCTGGAGTTCGTTATATGAAAAAATGGATAAGGACAAACACGAAAATGTGGTTAGAGGAAATAATGCCTTGATTTTTGACTCGAATCATTGCATTGTGGATATCTCAGATCATAAAGCAGCAGTTATTCAGGGACTTGATGGTTACATTATTGCAGAGTCAAACGATGTGCTGATGATTTGCCGGCGGGAAGATGAAGATCAGATAAAGAAATTTGTAACCGATGTAAGGATAAAAAAAGGTGATTCACTGGTTTAATCAAACCAATCAAAAAGAAAGAGCGACTATTTTATTTAGTCGCTCTTTCCTTTCCTTATTCATTTAATTTATTCGCTTTTGGTTTCCGGAAGTTTGGGCAAATTGCCGGTCCATTTTCGAATGGTGTAATTAATCCGTATTGTAATCATGTACATTACCGGTGAGATTAGCAAGGTGAGAACAGTGGCAAAAGTCAATCCAAATACCACGGTCCATGACATTGGTCCCCAAAAAGCCACGCTTTCTCCACCGATTGAAATCTGTGGATCGAAGTGAGTGTACAGTGAGAAGAAGTCGAAATTAAGGCCAATAGCAAGAGGGAGTAATCCCAGTACGGTTGTAATGGCTGTAAGTAATACAGGGCGTAAACGGGTACGGCCGGCTTCAACAAGAGCTTCACGCTCCACAAGTTTCGGCAAGAAAGCATTCTCAGGCAGACCCATTTCTTCACGTTTTCTTTTTCGTACCAAATCAATATAGTCGATCAACACGATACCGTTGTTTACCACGATTCCTGCTAGTGAAATAATACCAATTCCGGTCATGATGATCACAAACTCCATTTTAAAGATTCCAAGGCCAAGGAAAACGCCGATGGTACTGAAGATAACCGTTGCAATAATAATGGCCGGGCGGATAAACGAGTTGAACTGGGTTACCATAATAATCATGATTAAAGCTATGGCAATGAACAAAGCATAGATAAGAAATTCCATACTTTCTGCCTGTTCCTGTTGTTCGCCTGTAAACTCGTATGTGTAACCGTTAGGCATGTCGTAATTTTCAAGTAACTGTACTAAGCGGGCATTGATCTCGTTGGCATTGTAGCCTTCTACTACTCCTGAAGAAATGGTGATCTCACGTTTGAAATCGATACGGCTGATTTTATCATAGGTAGTAGCATATTTAAAACTAGCCACTGACGAGATTGGAATGCTGTTTCCATTTACATGAATCTTCTGGTTCATTAACGTAGATACGTCATTTCTGTATTGCTCTCCCAAACGAACATAAATATCGTATTCGTCTTCGCCATCTTTAAATTTACTGGCTTCGTAACCATACAAAGCATTTCGGAATTCCAAAGCTACCTGCTGAGTTGAAAGTTCGTTCAGTCGTGCTTTTTCCCGATCCACTTCGATTAGCATTTCCGGCTGATTCACGTTGATGTTTAATTTCAACTCGTCGATTCCCGGAATGTGATCGGCTTCAATAATTCGTAAAAAGTCATCCGTGATTTTGATCAGTTGATCGTATTCGTCACCCGAAATATCAATGTTAATTGGAGAACCGGTAGGAGGACCGTTCTCTTCTTTCTCCACAAAAATTTTGGCGCCTACGAAACCATCAAGATTTTTAGAAATCTCCTGCATTACTTTGCTGGTATTAATTCCGCCACGTTCTTTGTATTCAACAAACGAAACCGAAGTAAGCGATTTATTGGGACTGGCATCGTTTTCAAACATGCCTCCTTTTCCAACACCAACATTGGTGGTAACCGATTTCACTATATGATTGACCGGTTTAATGGTTTCTTTAATAATATCTTCCACTTGTCGCGAAACTTCATCGGTTCGTTCGATAGAGGTTCCTAAAGGAAGTTCCATTGTAACGTAAACTGTGGTTGGATCAGTATCGGGGAAGAAAACTGTTTTTGGATTTCCCCCAAAATAAAAGCCCACAGAAAAGACCAGTAAGAAAATAATTCCTGTCAGATAAATATAAGGCCATCTTCCGGTGAGTGCATGGCGCAACTGACGGGTATAAATGTTTTCGAGCCACACCAGAAATTTAGTTTGGAACCAACGTGCCAAGGGTCGAAGTGCAATCAGATTCAGCAGCATCAAAAGTGCAACCGTGGCAAGCAGGTTGCCTAAAAGATAAATTTTAATAAAATAGAAAGGTATTGCTAAAATTACAATGATTCCTGCATTTTTCAATATCCTTTTTTTGTTCGCTTTCTGGTTTATATCATCAATCTTCATAAAGCTGGCAATGAAAGGAGGATTAAGTATCAGAGCAACAAATAACGACGAAGCCAACACAACAATAAGCGTTCGTGGCAAAATGGCCATGAATTCTCCAATAATTCCCTGCCACGCCAAAAGTGGGAAGAATGCTGCCAGAGTAGTTAAGGTCGATGAAATAATGGGGAAGGCAATCTCGCTCACACCACGTTTGGTGGCTGTCATCAGCGAGTATCCGTGACTATACAAACGATAAACATTTTCAACTACTACTATGGCATTATCAACAAGCATCCCAAGGGCCAGTATTAACGCATAAAGGACCATCGAGTTTAGTGTAATGCCTGATTGCTGAAGGATTACAAATGAAAGAAACATTGAAAGGGGAATGGCCAGACCGGCAAAAAGTGCGTTACGGAAACCCAGGAAAAGGAATAACACAAAAGTTACCAGGATCATACCCAAAATGATACTATTTTCAAGGTTAGAAATGGTATCCTCAATGTAGGTTGTCATATCATCAGTAACGATAACTTCCAGGTTTTTTGGAATTCTGCCGTCTTCACGTAATTTATCAATGCCTTGTAAAATATTTTCTGAAGCAGAAAGAATGTTTTCGCCCGATTTTTTAGTGATAGAAAGTGTTACAACCGGCTTGTCGTCAAGTCGTGCAATTGAGCTTTGTTCCTTGTATCCATCGGTTACGGTGGCAATATCTCGTATGTAAACAGGCTTCCCATTATTTACTTTGATAATGGTGTTTTCGATCTGTTTCATGTTGGTGTAGTTTGCCTCGGTACGAATCGTACGACGAATTTGATCGGCAGTAAATTGCCCGGCTCCCATAGTTATGTTCTCGGCATGGATTGCAAGAGCTACATCTTCAAAAGCAAGCCCAACAGCATCCAGTTTATACGGATCAACATCGATTTGTATCTCACGTTCTTCCACGCCCCGCACACTTGCTTCCGAAATTTCACGGTAACTTTCAAATTCTTCTTCCATCAACTCGGCATATTTTTTCAGGTCACGCATGCTGAAATCACCCGATATATTCACGTTCATAATCGGGAACTCCGACAAATCGAAATCGGTGACATACGGATCGCTTGGCAGGTCGGTTGGCAATTCAGATTTGGCTTTGTCAACACGGTCTTTTGTATCCTGCAATGCCTGTTTAATGGTAATATTGGTGTTAAACTCAACAATAATTGTACTTACATCCTGAAAAGAAGCGGAAGAAACCTTTTTCACACCTTTCATTCCTTTTAATTCTTTCTCGATAGGTCGTGTACAAAGATTTTCGATGTCAACCGGTGAGTTTCCGGGATAAAGTGTTTGAACGAAAATATACGGAACCACAATTTCGGGCATGGCTTCACGTGGCATCTGTTGGTACGAGAATATTCCAAAAAACACCAGCAAAGCAGTGAAAATATAAACCGTGGTTTTATTTTTTAGTGCGAGATACGTGGGTTTAAATTTCCGCGTGATTTCGCTTTTTTGTTTGTCTTTCTCTTTTTCCATTTCTGAATAGATTTGGATTGATTAATTCAATTGGACCAAAGTCCCGTCAGCAATTTGGTTATAACCTTCAGATACGATCAGCATACCTTCTTGCATGCCTTTCGTTACTTCGGTTAGATTGTTGTCGCTTACGCCGGGTGTTACGTATATTTTCTTAGCCACAACATCAGAGCCGTTCTTCTCTACAATGTATGTATAATGACCCGAGAAATCTTCCTTGATGTAAAGTGCCGGAACCACTATCGCATTTTCATTTACATAATCGCGAAGTCTTAAAACCGAAATAAGGTTGGGTTTAATGCTTTTATCGGGATTATTAAGATTAATGCGGATGCGGAAAGTACGGTTATTCGGATCAATAACGTTTCCGATTTGTGCAATACTGGCTTTCTGCTCTGTGTTTAATGCAGGGAAACGGACAAGCACATTATCTCCAGTGTGTACTTTTGTAAGATACGATTCCGAAACATCGCCATAAATTTTTAAATGACTAATGTTCACCACTTTTGCAAATGGAGTTTGCGGACTGCCAATATTTCCTTTTTTCTGGTAGACAACATCCACCACACCGTCTGCCGGCGATTTAATTTCTGCGAGATCAATTTGGGTTTGCAGGCTTGCAATTCTTTTTTCTAAACTTTCCATATTGTTTTTTGCCCGCAGGTATTCCATTTCTGAGCCAACATTTTGGTCCCACAGATTTTTCTGGCGTTGGTAGTTGGTTTTTGCCAAATCGAGTTGCACCTGTAGTTCATCAACCGAACGTTCAAGTACATCCGTGTTGATACGGGCCAGCACCTGACCTTTTCGAACATTTTGCCCTTCGGTTACCAAAACTTCATCAATAATTCCGGCGGTCTCTGCGGCTACGTTCACATCTTCGTCGGCTTCCACAGTTCCGGTTACTTCTATAAAATGTTCGAACTTTTGAGTTGTTACAGGTACGGCTTTTACTTTGATTACTTCCTTCTCCTCGTTAACGCTGAGTTCTTTTTCAAGAACAGAAATCTGTTGTTCAATGTCGTGAGCCTGCTGTTTCAGTTCCTGAAGTTTCTCTCGTTTTGCAGCTTCATCTTCAACCTTTGTACTGCTACAAGCCGCCAGGACTAAAGCTGTTGTTAGGACTAATAGTATTTTTTTCATAGTATTTTTATTTTTTGTTTTCTGTTTTTATAATGCTCCGGC
>DAOPJR010000037.1:19037-31315 GCA_035399765.1 Draconibacterium sp.
GTATTTTTTTCATAGTATTTTTATTTTTTGTTTTCTGTTTTTATAATGCTCCGGCAGCTTTCTTCAATTGTAAATCAGCCTGAAGTAATTGCAAAGTTGAGTTTACAATAGCCTGGAATGTGGTGATATACTGGCTTTCCTGTTGCGAAAGTTCGGCACTACTGACCATTCCGTTATTAAATTTTATGTGTGTTTTGTCGAGTATACTTTTTGCCAGGTCACGGCTTTCTCTATCGTTAATAAAACGTTCGCGGGCCGTTTCCATTTGGGCCTTTGCAGTTAAATAATCTCGCTGAAGTGTCAGTTCAGTCAGTTTCTGCTGAGTGGCTGCCTTATCGAGTTCAAGTTTTGCCTGCTGAACACGTGCATGTTTCATCCCGGAATTAAAGATTGGAATGGACGCTTTAAATCCTACAAGTGACGAAGGATACCATTCTTGTTTGAAAAGGTTGGCTTCATTTCCATAGGCTGTTTTTGTGTAGCTGAAAAAACCGTTCAAGCTTGGCAGGTAGGCTGCTTTTTCCAATCTTAAAAGCTTATATGAAGATTCGAAATTTGAAACCGCCATGCGGTAATCGATGTGGTTGATTAAATCAAGTTGAACCCGGTTTTGTTCTCCAATCAGAGGTAACACAAACGTTTCAATCTGATCAACCAACTCTATTTCCGAATTCATGTTGTATCCCATGGTATATTTTAACACGGTTTTAGCGATCGATAGTTCGCGATCGGAACGCAATACTTCGTTCTCGGCAGTTTTTAATAAAATCTTTAACTGGTCTACATCCTGCGACTCGCGGAATCCGTTATCAAAATATATTTTTGTTTCGTTGTAAAGGCGTTCGGTGTTTGCCTGGTTTTCAAGCATCACTTCTTTGTAACGTTCACTGATTAAAACCATGTAATAAGCCTGTGTCACGGCTTCACGAATATCAATTTCCGTTTTTTCATTGGCTTGTTTGGCCAAGTCGAGATACAATTGAGCTGAACCAACACCAACGATGTAAGATCCATCAAAAATCAACTGGTTTACGCTCAACCCAAAATCAGAGTTAAAGTCCTGTCCGAATTTAACAGAAATAAACTCCCCTTTTTCTCCACCAAAGAAATCAGCAGGAATCAATGATACAGGAAGGCTAGGAAACCAGTTATAGTTTGCCGTTCCGGAAACCTGTGGTAACCCGGTAGAAATGGTTTCCCACACTTTTTTCTGAGCAATGGTGATGTCTTGTTTTGTATTATGCAAGACATACGAGTGCTTCATGGCATAAGCAATGGCCTGGTCGATGTTAAATGAAGTAAGTTCTATCTCATCCTGTGCATGAACTGCCGGAATCAGCGTTAACAGAGCACAGGTTAATAGAAGATACTGTTTAATTCTTTGTTTCATTCTGAACTTTATTTAATTGTTTCTTATAATATTTTAATCCTTCTTCGGTGCAGATGGCAGACATATGATAATCCAGAATGCCATCAAAAAACGCCAATGAATTCAATTCAAAATCTTCAAAAATTCCATATTCGGGATTCATGGTGTACAGCATTCTTCCAAGCGATAATTTGGCGATGAATGAAGGCTCCAAATCCGCGCGATACAAGCCTTGGGAGATTCCCTGTTTTATATTTTCGATTGTATTGTCAAAAATGCGCTGACGCTTTGTTTCATGCAGTTTTGCATGTAACACAGGGTATGTTTTTCTTAATTCTTCTTCAATATGGTTGTGGTAGAATTTCAACAGATCGGCAATACGTTCGCGGTAGCAAAACATGTTATCAATGGCATTTTTCGAGGCCGGATTTTTAATTTCGATTTGTAAGCCATCATCCAAATAAAAGTCGATTACCTGTGAAATCAGGTCTTCTTTGTCTTTAAAATACTGGTAGAGTGTTTTTTTTGAAATGCCAAGTTCGGTGGCAACAGAATCCATTGTAATGTTCTTAATACCAAACTTGAGATATAGTTGTCCGGCATTTTTAATAATGTATTGTTTTCTTTCTTCCATGGCTAAAAGTAATCCTTTCAGTTCCCGGAAACTTTTTGGGTATTGAAAGTTTACAAGTATTTGTTATAATAAATATGCAGTGTTGTTGGCCTTTCCTAAATGGAATAAAGCAAGGTAAAACTATGGTAACATTTTTAGTTTCCAAGAATAATATCGGTGAATGGCGAAAATTTACCTATGAACAGTTTGATAGACACCGCGGAATGAGATCATAATCTGAAAGCTAATTGTAAAAATTACATTTTGTTATCGATCAGGGCTTCCGCAAACTGAAGATCTTCCTGAAATGTAATTTTGATATTTTCGCGGTTACCCTCAACGGTACTAATTTTTCTACCGGTATTTTCAAGTACCGATGCATCGTCGGTAAAAAGAGTGGAAAATGGCTGTTGGTAAGCCATTTTTATTTCTCTTAGCTGAAAAGTTTGTGGTGTTTGAACCAAAAAATATTTCGAACGATCGAGCGATTGGTTTTTATCTTTATCAATATACCGTACTGATTCGGAAACCGGAACCACCGGTAATGCATTTCCTTTTGTGATAGCTGTGTGGAGGCAGTTTTGCAGGGTTTGTTCCGAAACAAGCGGACGTACACCGTCGTGAATAAAAACAATACCGGAATCGGGGAGAAGTTCTAGTCCGTTTTTTACCGATTCAAAACGTGTTTTTCCTCCTTTTGCCACTTTGTATTCAATATGAAAAGTGTGTTTCTCACAAAGTTCATTCCAGCTTTCCATTTCGTTTTCAGGCAGAACCAAAACAAATTCTATGGCCGGATCGAAACGCCGGAATGCTTCAAAAGTATGTATCAATACCGGTTTTCCGGCCAGCTCCATAAACTGTTTCGGAATACTGCTGTTCATTCGGCTTCCGCTTCCTCCGGCTACAATAAGTGCAAACTTTTTGGTCATTCTGCCTGTTTATTTTGTAATTTCCCAATGATAAAAATAACTCAAATAAATTCCAGATGGAAAAGGTCCTTCATTTTTTAAAAGAACTCTCGGAAAACAATAACCGCGAATGGTTTCAGCAAAACAAAAAATGGTATGAAGAAAGCAGGGAGAAAGTACTTTTTCTCACGGATGTTTTGATTAATGAGATAGGAAAATTCGACCATTCAATAAAAGGATTACAACCCAAAGATTGTATGTTTCGTATTTTTCGTGATGTTCGATTTTCTAACGATAAACGTCCGTATAAAACCAATTTTGGAAGTTTTATTTGTTCGGGTGGCCGTAAAAGCATGAATCCGGGATATTATTTTCATCTGGAACCCAGTGGTTGTTTTGTGGCTGGAGGTATTTATATGCCGCCGGCAGAACCACTTCGGGCAATTCGTTCGTACTTAGCTGACCATGCAGAAGAATTTTTGGAAATTACGCAGGACTCTGATTTCAAGGCTTCCTTTCCGGAAATGTACGACGACCAGCTGAAAACTGCCCCTAAAGGATTTCCTAAGGACCACGAATACATTGATTTGTTAAAATATAAATCCTATATTTTTTCGAAGACGTTTAACGACAAGGAGGTAAAAAGCAAAGAGTACCTGGAACTGATGGTTGAAGCTTTTCGTACTGTATCGCCTTTAAACCAGTTCCTTTACACAGCACTCGGTTAGAATCATTTCAAATTAGATTGTTTTCCAGTTGAAAGGGTTACTTTTTCCTTTTCAGTAGAATATTATTATACAAACCCTTATTTTTTATCTTCCCGATTTCAATGAAATGCCCCGGAGGTTCTTCCCCGGGGTTTTGTTTTAAAAAATACTGCATAACAAATGATCTTATACGTATTTGCAGTATGAATAAGAGGAGTGTTTATTAATTGTATGTTAGTGTTTTGTACAAAGGTGTATTTTTGGTTTACATATACTTATTCATCTAATAAAAGTTTATTTTTGCAGCCTTAAATTCAATACTGTTTAACTATGAAAAAAATTCTTCTACTATTTTCAGTCATTTCGATGATGAGTACTGTAAATGCCCAAAACCTTCAATTGCACTACGATCTGGGTAAAGACCGTAAGTATTTTACCACTACTGTTGAAATGTTCAAGCCCGACAAAAACGGTTCAACCTTCCTTTTTGTCGATATGGACTACAGCTCTGATGCACGCAATGTTGATAACGGAATATCTCTGGCCTACTGGGAAATAGCGCGTGCTTTTAAGTGGAATGAAAACCAGAAGTACATGCCTCGGGTGGAATATAACGGTGGAGTATTTAAACTGGATGGCGATCTTCCATGGGTATCAATTGAGAATTGCTGGCTGGCTGGGGTTGAACGCACCTGGGCTTCGGCAGATTTTTCAAAACTTTTGACCTTGCAAGCGAATTATAAATATATAAAGGGAAAGGAAGATGTGTCATTTCAGATTACAGCTGTTTGGACAGTAAATTTCCTGAAAGATAAGATGTCGTTTATGGGATTTGCAGATTTTTGGAAAGAAGGAATGGATTGGAATGGAGATGGTAAAGTTGATACCGATTTCAGATTCTTGGCCGAACCACAAATTTGGTATAACTTCAATCCGCATTTTGCAATGGGTAGCGAAATAGAGGTAGCTTCTAATTTTGTGGGAGACAAAATCAATGTGTGTCCGACCATTGCAATAAAGGCGACTTTCTAAACAACTTAAAACCAAATTTATGATCGACAAGTATTTTAACATTAGCGAAAGAGGTTCGTCTTACCGAAAAGAGATTATCGGAGGCCTTACTACCTTCCTGACAATGGCTTATATCATTTTTGTAAACCCGAATATTTTGGGCGATGCAGGAATGGATAAAAATGCATTAATTACTGTCACCATTCTGGCATCGGTAATTGGTACACTGCTGGCCGGTGTTTGGGCAAAAGTACCTTACGCTATGGCCCCGGGAATGGGGTTGAACGCTTTTTTTACCTACACATTGGTTTTGGGTGCGGGCGTTGAATGGCAGACTGCTCTTGGTGTTGTATTTATTTCAGGGGTCATTTTCCTCGCACTTACGGTTACAGGTATCCGTACCAAAATTATTCATACCATTCCTCTTGGCTTGCGTCTGGCTACGGGAGCTGGTATTGGTTTATTTATCTCGTTTATCGGATTTAAAAACATGGGTCTGGTGGTTGCCAATCCGGCAACATTTGTTGGGTTAGGTGAATTTACACCTACCTTAATCATTGGTTTGGTCGGTTTGATTATCACGGCAATTCTTGAAGTAATAAAAGTAAGAGGTGGAATTTTTTACGGAATTATCCTTACTACGATTATTGCGTTGATTTTTGGTCATGTACAAACGCCGGAGACCTTTGTTTCCATGCCACCATCAATCAGTCCACTGGCATTTAAACTCGATGTTGTTTCAGCACTAAGTTTTGGATTGATCGGAGCCATTTTCTCGTTTATGTTCGTTGATCTTTTTGACTCGGTAGGAACAATCGTTGCTTGTTCGTACGAAGCAGGATTTGTGGATAAGGACGGAAAAGTGGAACATGTTAACCGTATCCTGGAAGCTGACGCAGTTGCTACTGTTGCTGGTTCTTTATTGGGAACCAGTACAACAACAACTTATATCGAATCTGCTGCAGGAATTGCAAACGGGGCAAAAACAGGCTTTGCATCTGTAATCACTGCAGCATTCTTTTTACTTGCTTTATTTTTTGCACCTCTGATTGGTATTGTGCCCGGATATGCAACTGCACCGGCACTGGTAATTGTTGGAGTGTATATGTTTAAAAATATTAAGCAAATCAATTTTACTGATTTTACAGAGTCGATCCCGGCATTTCTCACAATTATACTGATGCCACTTACCTACAGTATTTCAATCGGTCTTTCCTTTGGCTTTATTTCATATGTAATTCTGAAAACTATCGTCGGGAAATTTGAAGAAATTTCGTGGTTAATGTGGATCATAGCTGCTTTATCAGTTTTGAACCTGGTGTTGGGAGTATAAACTAAAAGAAAGTTTTTATCGCGATAGAAGAGGTACAGAAATGTATCTCTTTTTTATTATTTTTGATGCGACGAGGCATTAGCTCAGTTGGTTTAGAGCATTACCTTGACAGGGTAGGGGTCACTGGTTCGAATCCAGTATGCCTCACAAAAAAGGAGATCGATAAAATAATGATCTCCTTTTTTTAAGCGTG
The DNA here is from genome assembly GCA_035399765.1 of Draconibacterium sp. GTDB lineage: Bacteria > Bacteroidota > Bacteroidia > Bacteroidales > Prolixibacteraceae > Draconibacterium. The sequence goes on from DAOPJR010000037.1 coordinate 25,175, forward strand.
ATTATTCCTGAAAGTGATTTGTACTGTAGAAGGCCGATTCAAAGGCAATTTTCCCGTCATTGTCAAAATTGTGAGTTAGCATCATAGGGAGAACAAAGGTCTTTCCGCTTGCAGTATCCTTAAAAGAGAATTCCCACCATGAATAAACCGTATATTGATTACCCTCGGCATAATAAATACAATCGGGATAACCGATTTGCTTTAACTTGATATTTTCAGATCCATCAAAATTAGACTGGATTTGCTTTTTACGGGTTTCCAGATCAATGGATTCACCCCACTGTCCTTCCGTCGAACTAAAACGTGCATTCGGCGCATAGTATTTGAGCATCGAAGCCAGATCCTCATTACAATATGCATTCACCAGTTTACGCACGGTTGCTATGTATGGATGGTTAATAAAAACTTTTCCATTTTCTCTTGTCAGCTCACTGTTGTTGATGTCTTCAAAAATGTCATTATTGTAATACTGGATGAGCAGACCGATCTTACCTTCTTTATTAAATGCATATAAATTATGAAGTTGGAGGTCGAGATTGATTCCCGATGCTTCGTGCGTTCCGGTAACCCTTAACCAGTCTTGTACCCAAAGTCCTCCATCGGAGTATTCAATGGCATCGGGATAGGCAGGCGTATCATCTTTGACGCTTATATTTTTAATATTTTTCTGCCACCAGTCGATGTTAGTTCCAAATTCCTTGTTGGGAATAGTAAGAGTTTGTCCATCATTTCTAATTAGTCTGATGGTGTCGGCAAAATAGCTTCTGTAAGTGTCAACATTGCCTGTAACAAATGCTTTCCATGCCTGGCGGGTTTTTTCAATGCTTGGGTGTTCGTTGTAAACAGTTCCGTTCTTTTCTTGCCCATAGGAGGTAATAACAGCAAAAGACAGAACCAGAAAAACAGCAATTCTTTTCATAATGGTAATTTTTAGTTAATAAATTGCTGGTCTTATCACTTATTTATAATTGATCTAAACAAAAGATACAACTATTACTATTAAAATAAAACTTTGGAGTCAATATAACGACTGAACATCAATTGTTTACGCTAATAATATTAAGTTAATTTGAAATTAATCCCTTAACTGTTCAGTCTTTTGGTGGCAAAAAGAGGATAAAAGCAGCTTAATAAATTTAATTGGAATAATTTGACATTTTGTTTGAAAACCGGAAAAACAACCATTTATTAGCATGTTAGGATCAAACAGTTTCTTTTGTATTTTTTGGAATTACATTTTCTTTTAATTTTATTCCATCTAATCAATCAACTAAATCAAAATAAAATGAAATCTGTTCAACGTCGTGTATTCATAAAAACTGCAACCATTGCCGGAGTCGGGACAATGTTACTACCCGGGATTATTCAGGCGTCAGGGAAAAAAGAAGATAGCATGAAAGGGAAAAAGGTATTGTATGTATATGGAGGCTGGCCAGGTCACGAACCAACAGAGTCAGTTGATTTGTTTATTCCCTGGTTAAAGGCAGAAGGAGCCGATGTGGTAGTATCAGATTCATTGGATTCATACCTTGACAAAGAACTGATGAATTCACTTGATCTGATTATCCAGATCTGGACCATGGGAACCATCACTAATGAACAGGAAAAAGCCTTGCTTGAAACAGTAAAAGGAGGTGTTGGACTGGCAGGCTGGCATGGCGGTACTGGTGATTCGTTCCGGAACAATACGGAATATCAGTTTATGGTTGGCGGACAGTGGGTGGCTCACCCGGGAGGGGTAATAGATTATACGGTTCAGATCACGGACAAAAACGATCCGGTAACTGTGGGACTAAAAGATTTTGCGATGCATTCGGAGCAATATTATATGCACGTCGATCCGAATGTAAAAGTATTGGCCACGACTACTTTTAATGATAAGAACGCTTCATGGATTGGGGACTGTGTGATGCCGGTGGCATGGAAAAAATATTACGGTGATGGTCGAATCTTCTACTCTTCACTAGGACATGTTATGAAAGACTTTGAAGTGCCGGAAGCTTTTGAAATTATTAAGAGGGGAATTCGCTGGGCAGCTGAAAGCAAATATCTGCCTAAAGAAAAATGGGTGAGTCCGATATATAAATAGATTGGTTTTCAGATTGAAATGATTGAAGATGTTGATTTAATCTTACTCAATCTGTTTTCAATCCCATCAATCTTTTCAAACTTGTTCAAGTTGGTTGAAAATGATTGGCAGAAAATATTGAAGTCGGAAAATTCAATTTAACGGTCATAAAAAAACCGCCCCTCTTTCGAAGAACGGTTCTCAATATTTTGGTATAACTTATTAACCTCTAAGCGCTTCAGCGCCACCAACGATTTCCAGGATTTCGCCGGTAATGGCAGCCTGGCGTGCTTTGTTGTATTCCAAAGTAAGGTCACCAATAAGTGTGGTTGCATTGTCGGTTGCCTGGTGCATGGCTGTCATACGGGCGCCATGTTCAGACGCGTGCGAATCGAGCAACGCTTTGTAAAACTGTATCTTTAACGAACGTGGAATCAATTCCCGGATAATGTACTCTTTCGACGGTTCGTAAATGAAATCAAAATTGGTATTGCTTTCCTTTCCTTCTTCCATTTTTACAGGAAGAAATTGTTCGGTAGCCTGCACTTGCACCGCAGCATTTTTAAATTGGTTATAAACCAGTTCAACGCGGTCGTAGTTTTTAGTTGCAAAAGCTTTCATAGTAGCTTCGGCTACCTGCGAAACATTTTCGAAAGTCAAATCATCAAACAAGCCGTTCTCGTCAGCAACTACTTTGTAACCGCGGTGCTTCAACTGGCGTTGCCCTTGTTTGCCGATGCACATAAAATCGAGTTTCTCTAATTTCAGTTGATGTGCGTAGGTAGTGTTTGCCAGTTCAATAGCCTTTTTGGTGATGTTGGTATTAAAACCGCCACACAAGCCACGATTCGAAGTTACAAGTATCAGCAATACTTTTTCAGGTTCACGGGCCTGTGTGTACACCGAGTCTTCCACATTCTCGAGACTGGCGCTCAATGAGGCCAGAATCTCGTGCAGTTTTTCAGCATATGGCCTGATCTGCAAAATAGCATCCTGGGCTTTTTTCAGCTTGGCTGCCGAAACCATCTTCATGGCGCTCGTTACCTGTCGGGTAGTTTTTACCGAAGCGATCCGTGTACGTATTTCTTTTAATCCAGCCATGTTTTATTGTGAATGAGTGAGTGAGACAATGAGTGAGGTTTTTCCTCGGGTACCCATTTACTCAATCACTAAATTACTCAATTACTTTTTAAACTTTTCTGCGGTTTCTGCAGCTACTTTACGGATGGTTTCTTCTCCGGCCTGGGTAAGGTTTCCGGCTTTCAACTCATCCAAAATATCGCGGTGCGACATTTCCATGGTTTCCAGGAAATCAACTTCAAAAGCTTTTACTTTATCAATCGGAACCTGACGCAACAGTTCTTTCGTTCCGCAGTAAATAATAGCTACCTGGTGTTCCACTTTCATTGGTGAATACTGACCTTGCTTCAGAATCTCCACGTTCTTACGACCTTTGTCGAGTACGCGCATGGTAGCGGCATCGAGGTCAGAACCAAACTTGGCAAATGCTTCCAGTTCACGGAACTGTGCCTGGTCGAGTTTCAGGGTACCGGCAATTTTCTTCATCGATTTGATCTGTGCGCTACCACCTACACGTGAAACCGAAATACCTACGTTGATCGCCGGGCGAATACCCGAGTTAAACAGGTTCGATTCCAGGAAGATCTGTCCGTCGGTAATCGAAATTACGTTGGTTGGAATGTACGCAGAAACGTCACCAGCCTGAGTTTCGATAATTGGAAGTGCGGTTAAGGAACCACCACCTTTTACCTTGTCTTTCAAACACTCGGGCAGGTCGTTCATATTCTTTGCAATTTCATCTGATTCGATGACTTTGGCGGCACGCTCGAGCAAACGAGAGTGAAGATAAAATACATCGCCCGGATAGGCTTCGCGGCCCGGAGGACGACGAAGTAACAAAGAAACTTCACGGTAAGACACTGCCTGCTTCGACAAGTCATCGTAAACGATGAGCGCATCGCGGCCGGTATCACGGAAATATTCACCGATGGCGGCACCTGCATACGGAGCATAGAACTGCAAAGCGGCAGGATCAGAAGCGGTAGCTGATACGATAACGGTGTAGGCCATTGCACCTGCTTTTTCAAGTGTGGAAGCAATGTTGGCTACGGTCGATCCTTTTTGTCCGATAGCTACATAAATACAGTAAACAGGTTTTCCTTTTTCAAAACCTTCGCGCTGGTTAATGATGGTGTCGATGGCGACAGCTGTTTTACCAGTCTGACGGTCGCCGATTATCAACTCACGCTGACCTTTACCAATCGGGATCATGGCATCAATCGCTTTCAAACCTGTTTGAAGCGGCTGTTTTACAGGCTGACGGAAAATTACACCGGGAGCCTTGCGTTCAAGCGGCATCTCAAATAATTCGCCCTGTACAGCACCTTTTCCATCGATCGCTTCACCAATAGTATTGATAACGCGACCCAACAATCCTTCTCCAACATTTATGGATGCGATACGGCGTAAACGTTTCACAGTGTCGCCTTCCTTGATCTCTTCGGTAGGTCCCAAAAGCACTGCACCAACGTTGTCTTCTTCCAGGTTGAGTACAATTCCTTTTATGCCACTTTCAAATTCGATCATTTCGTTGGCTTCAACGTTCGACAGACCGTAAATACGGGCGATACCATCACCAACTTGTAACACGGTGCCAACTTCTTCCAGCTCGGCAACCGACTTAAATCCTTCCAATTGTTGCTTTAGAATTGCAGATACTTCAGCAGGTTTTATATGTGCCATGTTCTATCTTTTTTCTTTATTGAATCAGTTTATAATTCGGTTTCTAAAAGGGTTTGTTTAATTTTCTTCAGCTGTGTGGCCACACTGGCATCGTACTGTTTGTCATCGATTCGCAGTACCAATCCTCCTAAAATATCGGGATTTACCTTGGTAGAAAGTTCAACACTGGCATTCAATTCTTTGGCCAGAAGTTCTTCCACATTTTTCAGGGTTGCTGCATCTACATCCGCAGCAGTAGTTAATACAGCTGATTTTATATTTTGGTCTTTCCGGGTCAGGTCGAGGAAATTTCGGCAAATACCCGGAATGTGTACTTCGCGTTTGTTCTCAACGATCAGCATGAGGAAATTCAAGGTCAGTTCATCGATTTTTCCTGAAAAAATCTTGCTAACCAGTTCTGCTTTTTTGGATGTTTTTACGATCGGACTTTCAAGCAGAAGAATGAAATCATCAGAAGTATTACAAACTTCAAATACCAGTTGCAGGTCTGCTTTAAGCTTGTCAAGCTTCTTTTTTTCTTTTGCTGTTGAAAAGAAAGCCTTTGCGTATCTAACTGTAATTGCGCTCTGATCCATCTTTTAGTTCAGCTTGATATCGTCGATTAATCCGTCCACCATTTTTGCCTGTTCGCCTTTGCCTGCCAGTTCTTTTTTGATCACTTTTTCAGCAATCATTACCGAAAGCTCAGCCACCTGTTTTTTGATGTCATTGATAGCAGCCGTTTTTTCAGCTTCAATTTGCTGGCGTGCCTGATCAATGGTCTTTTGTGCTTCCTGCCCTGCTTTTTCTTTGGCTTCGGCAACAATTTTTTCTTTCAGTTCTTTGGCTTCTTTCAGAATAATATCTTTCTCGCGACGGGCTTCAGCAATAATTTTTTCATTGTCTGCTTTTAACCCGGCAACTTCTTTTTTTGCTTCTTCAGCAGAATTCAAGGCTGTTGCAATCGATTCTTCACGCTCTTTTAATGCGTTCAGGATTGGCTTCCACGCGAACTTTTTCAGAATAAAAAGTACAACTCCAAAAATGATGAGCATCCAGATAATCGTACCCGGATTCGGCATTACTAGTCCCATACTTCAATTTTTTTGTGAGGCAACTGCATCCCGGGCAATCCCCGGGATGGCTGCCAAATGTTTTTGCTTAAACGAAAATAACGAGCGCACAAATGATCACAGCAAAGAAGGCTACCCCTTCGATCAAAGCTGCAGAAACGATCATGTTTGAGCGGATATCGCCACTGGCTTCAGGCTGACGGGCAATAGCTTCCATGGCGCTGGCACCGATTTTACCGATACCCATACCTGCACCAA
>DAOPJR010000038.1:0-7346 GCA_035399765.1 Draconibacterium sp.
AAAGCTCTCATATTCAATAAGAAAATTTGCGCAAAAGTATAGAAAAGAGAAATCCGGTATTTCGACATCGATTCAGAATAACAATTTTTAGAATAAAAAATAACATAGTCATGTTTTTAAATAAATAATTATTGTTTTTCATTTTTTATTTATTGTTTTTCAATAAATATTTATTTTATTTGCATTCATAACTTAATAACATACCAATGAATATGAAAACAAATTCAAAAACGGAACAGGTTCTTGTCGTATTAATAGTTCTGTCGTGGCTGGCCTTTATCGGTTTAATCGTTAAAAGCGGTGTTATACTTTTTTCTTTCATATCGAGTATATTTAATTCCGAAAGTGCCCGAAACATTCATGAAGGCCTTGATCTTTTCAACCTTCGACAGGATAATTTCACCTTGTACACCATATTAATAGTATTTACAATAATAATGAGTGTTTTGAATGCAATCGTCTGGTGGATGGTTATTAAACTCATTAACAAAATAAAACTGGCGAATCCATTTACCATGGAAGTGGCACATCGGCTCGAATACATCAGCTATACCCTGTTTTCAGTGTGGGTACTATCGGTAACAGGCGGAGGTTTTATCGCCTGGCTGGGCGACAAAGCCGGCAACCTGAACGATTCGTGGAGTCACGGACAATTTTTGTTCATGGCCGGTCTGGTGTTTATAATCTCGCAGATATTTAAACGTGGCGTAGAGATTCAGTCTGAAAACGATTTAACCGTTTAACCATGGCAATAATTGTAAATCTTGACGTGATGATGGCGCGGCGAAAAATGTCGCTAAACGAGCTATCGGAGAAAGTAAATATTACATTGGCCAATCTCTCAATCCTGAAAACCGGAAAAGCCAAAGCGATCCGTTTTAGTACGTTGGAAGCCATTTGCGAAGCACTCGACTGCCAGCCGGGTGATATTCTGGAATTTTCGAAAGATTAAAATAATCAATATTCATCATTCATATGGAAATTAAAATCAGCACAAAGCAAATTCTTAAAGTACTTCAAATACTTTCCTGGATAATTTTCTTCGGTTTAAGTGTAGAAGCCGGCGGAATTGTCGTCAATACCATCCTAATATTTGTGAAAAAACCATCCGTTGCATTAAATTTTTGGGAAGAAACTGCATACCTAACCAGTCTTTACCAGTTTGATCATGGACATTTCTTTGCGATTGCACTGATCATGACAATAGTCTCGGTGCTAAAAGCAATATTGTTTTATTTAATCCTAAAATTGTTTAGCGAAAAAAAGCTGGATATTTCCCGCCCTTTTAGCATGGATTTGAAAAATTTCATAATCAATCTGTCCAGTTTGTCTTTTGGTATCGGGTTATTCTCCTATTTTGGAATGAAATATTCTGTATGGCTTACCACACAGGGGGCAGAAAAAGCTGACCTGCAGGCCCTGCATCTATCCGGCGCTGATGTTTGGATTTTTATGGCGGTGGTACTTTTGGTAATCGGACAGATTATGAAAAGCGGTATAGAAATTCAAAACGAAAATGAATTGACGATTTAAGTCGCAGGGTAATGGTAATTCAGAAAAACTAAAAAGGATTCCATCTATTTGAAGAGATGGAATCCTTTTTAATCTTGTAACTCAAGGCTTGCAGCTAGCTACTGCTTCGTTTTCAGCGGATTTTCAGCTTCATTAAAAAACTGTTTCTGGAGTGATGGAACCGATGTATCTGCCTTAACCAGTTTGATCATTTCCACTAACTGATCCACAGTGTGGTTGATCCACAGTTCGCCTGCTTCGGCATTGGCTTTCGATCCGTCGCCACTGTAATGGTTTGGAAATTGTGCATACCACCAAATTCCGGAGTACACATATTTCAGGTTTTTCATTCGTTCCTGATCTGCTCCCGACTGGTCTCCAGCCCTGTCGATATGAATTTTATCGGGTTGTGCTGCTGCCATTTCCGAGGTTTCCGAATTACCGGCATGCTGATCCAATGGATCGTGCTGAGTGAGTGCTTCCGCTTTTGTATCTATTTCACGATTACCTTCAGGTCGGAACCAATAGAGCGAATAATTCCTACGTTCTGAAAGTTGAGCCATTCCGAAATAATTCAGAAACGAATTGTTTCCACCATGTCCGTTTACAATGATAATTTTATCAAAACCATTTCGGTTTAATTCATCTAATGTTTCCTGTAATACGTTCCAAATCAACTCAGGTGAATAAGCAATAGTTCCGGGTTGATGCCGTGCTTCATTGATCTGGCTGAAATAGTACCATGGAAAAACAACCGTGTATTCTTTGGCAGCAGCTCTCAATGCGTATTCTCTCGACATGAACAAGTCGGTCCCCAAAGGCATGTGCGGTCCGTGTTTTTCAAATACACCGATCGGAATAATACAGGTTTTCGAACTTTTTTCAACCGCCTTAACAAAGTCAGGAGCTGTTAGTTCTTCCATTCGAAATGATAAATCCTGTGCAAAAACTGAAGTGGTAAATATCACCAGCAGAATAAAAATGAGTCTTTTCATAGATCTTAGGTTTAAGTTAAACTTTCAGTAAAAATAAAATCTTTCTCATATTTTAACAATGGCTATTTCACTTTTTGTATTTTATTTAAAAGATATCAATAAATTAGTATTCGTATAAGATAATTAAGCCAAAATGAAATGAACATTCAATCTCAACTTCTTTAAGATTATAACATTTGCTGTAAAAACCGATAATATTTTAAACAATGGAAACAAACTGGACAGAACATTTCGCGCCTTTATTTCAGAAATACGGAAAACGGCAGCATCCGCTTGATTATAAAAACCGCTATCAGTTGCTTGTTATGGTTGTGCTGTCGGCACAGGATTCTGACCGGCACATCAATGAACTGGCTCCAGCTTTTTTTGAAGCCTACCCAACGATGAATGCACTTTCAAAGGCAAGGCCCGAAGATCTTCAGCAGCACATCAACTCGGTACGTAATTTTGGAAACAAATCGAAATGGCTGGTAAAACTGGCTCAAATGGTCGGAGAAGATGAAAGTATTCCGCATGACCTGGATGGACTGACAAAACTGCCCGGACTTGGGCGTAAATCTGCTAACGTAATTATCCGTGAGTCGGGCGACAATGCAGAAGGTGTAATCGTGGACCTGCACGTACTACGCGTGGCGCCACGGCTGGGGATTGCCGCATGGGAGGAAAAGCCCAAACCCGAAAAAATAGAAAAACAACTGATGGCCGCCTTGCCACAGGAAACCTGGAATGAAGCCGGAATGTCGATTTCTTTCCTTGGGCGTGAGATTTGCCGCCCTTCAAATCCAAAGTGCGATACCTGCCTTATGAACACTGTTTGTTTCTATTTCAGCCAACAAAAAGGGTGAAATGAAATTTGGGGGATATTTCGTGGTACAATAATCCACTGTTGTTGTTTAATCAACCACCTCCCTCCCGGTTTACCGGGAGTACTCTCCTGGCCAGGAGGAGAAATTTTCTTTTTAATTAATTATTTAGCGAATAAGTTTCCCATCCTTGCTGAGGAGGGGTGTCCCGACGATAACTGTCGGGACAGGGTGGTACCTAATTTACATAAACCTCACTGTGCACTGCTTGCTTACCTGCAGACCGACTCCTAATCAGGAGGAGAAATATTTAATAAATAGTTTAGATTATCTCATCTATTTAAAACAATAAAAAATATTTGATTTATATTATAAACTAGTTTATATTTACATCATAATTCATTTATAAACTTAAAATATGATCTAAAACTTTTAAAAATGGAAAATTCAACTTTAACACCCGAAGAAAGTCTTTTATTAATTTCTAAGACAATTGAAGAGACGAAACAGAGATTTAAGGAGAATGGTCACATAATTATTTTATGGGGAGTTATAATCTTTGCCGTATTTGCAAGCCAGTATATTTTTTCAGTAATTGGTTGGTATAAGAAGTTTGATATAATATGGACCACTGCTCTGTTTCCGCTTGCAGCGATCTATACATTTATATACATTAGGAAAAATATAAATAAAAGAAATCTGCCTAAAACGTTTCTCACAAGGGTAATTGGAACTTTAGGGTGGACAATGGGTGCAAATTTTATGGCATTGGGCTTATTTTTCAGTAATCAGCTTGGCGATGCCATGGCGCCGGTATTTATAATTTTGCTTGCTTTTTCTATGATTGTTACAGGAGCATCCATTAAATTTAAGCCGCTATTTATTGGAGGTATTTTATTGAATTTAATTGGGCTGGGTACCTTTTTTATCAGTAAAGATTACCATGGATTTAGTTTGATGCTGGGATCGGTAGTTGGATTGATAGTACCTGGTATATTACTTAATAAGGCAAATAAGAGAGAAAATGTTTAAAGACCTCGATCCAATACTACATTCGCAACTGCGCTTATCTGTTGTATCGATTTTAATGACCGTAGATGAAGCCAATTTCAACTTTATAAAGGAAGAAACGCAGGCTACGTCGGGTAATTTAAGTATACAAATAAAGAAGCTACAGGAGGCAGGATATATTGAGGTGAAGAAAACCTTTTTGAATAATTATCCAAATACTTCCCTGTCAATTACCAATAAAGGGATTGAAGCATTTGAAACGTATGTGAATAACCTGAAAACCTATATCAATCCAAAATAATTTTTTTTATCAATTTAGTTTACATTATAAACTACTCTATTTGTTTAATGGGTTTAAATTAAGTCAATGTGAAAAAAGGTCATCTGAAATTCAGATGACCTTTTCCGTGTTATTAATGTATTTTTCTAGTGATCTCTAAAATTCCACTTCGAATTGTCACTGTTAGGGTCAAACTCAGCTAGCGTTGGTGTGCTGTCTCCTGAAGATACTAGTGCATACTTCTTGTCTGAACCAGGAATTTCCTTTGGCATGATTCGGTAGGTACCATCAATCAACTGATCGATTCGCCACAGCTGCCCAGGAGCGCCTGTAAATTCAGGAACGGTAATTAGTTCGGCATCTGCTGTAGCAGCCAGCGCACGTTCTGTGCCTTCAATTACTATTTTGTAATATGGTCCACCCGGATATCCTCCTCCGTCAGGAACGGCAGTGATGGTCCATTTCTGGTGTGGGCGGAACATGTAATCGCCGATGCGTACATCAATGTCGCCTTCCGGCCATGTATCAATTACATCCTCCAATGTTTGCGATGGAACGGGTTTTACGGGCTCATTTACATCCTGGTTAAAAAACCGGTGTTCTCCGCGAGGCATACGCACAAAATCAACGACCAATTCCAGCGCATATCCCCTTCTTTCCGATTCAATTTCATAGGTTCCTTCGCGGAATTTTTCTCCTGCTACTGGCCAGTCATTTTTCCACAACAAGGGACGAATGCCTAATACGCTGCGTCCGCTTTGATCGAGATCGGCTTCAAAATGGCAGGACATTTTTTCAACGCCTTCATCAATAATCCAACGACCAAAGTGACCGGGTCCGGTAACCCTGTCGTGAGCAGCAATTACCATCTTACCACCACCTTTCAGCATGTCTCTTCCCATATTATCGAGATAAGGACCTGTAACTTTTCTGGAACGCCCCACCACAATGTTGTAAGTAGAGTTGGCGCCGTCGCAGCAGGTGCCGTGTGTCCCCAACAGATAATACCATCCGTTGCGGTACATCATCGTGGTAGCTTCACAGTCGATGGCAATATCAATCGCTTCATTTCCTTCTACACGTTTTCCTGTTTCAGGATCGAGCTCGATAAGACGAATAAAACCAAAATAAGTACCGTATGAACACCAAAGTCGTCCGTCAGGATCCATCAGCAGTCCCGGGTCGATGGCGTCGTTGTCTTCCATATCTTTGGAAGCAGCCACTTCAATGGGTTCGGTATATTTAAAATCAGGTGAATTTGGATCCAGTGTCTTGTTCCACATGGTGAGTATCCGGCCGTCGTGTCCGCCTCCCAGGCCACCGCCTGTAGCGCCATAGATTACAAGGTACCTGTCGCCGATTTTCATAGCATCAGGGGCAGCGCCTCTACCGGGCCTTACGCCACCTTCGAACCACGCCCAACCGTCTTCGGAGATCAGTCCGCCGCCAAAGGTGCCAAATGTGTAATATTTTCCATGGTCTTCCATAATGGTAGACGGATCATGGATAAAGGGTCTTCCGACCTGTGCCGACACCGTTAAGGTTAGCACCAGCGATAACAGGGCTGTTGCGCCCACTATTTTATTTATATATTTCATCTGTTCAAATTTTGATCAATCGTGATGTAAATAGGATGACTAATTCATTTATTCGCAGGTAATCGTGATATCCTTTACCGGCGTTCCCTTATCATCGAGGAAACGAACGCAGAAGTCACTCATTCCGGGGCCATTGATCACAGCTCCGCGAATGATGTTTTTACCTTTTTTGAGTGTAAGACGCGACGAGACACAATCATCCATTACCATACGCCGGTCGCCTGACAGCAATAATGCTTCCTCACCATTTAGCCACCACATTGATGCTGAATTGGACCCTACAGCCATTCTTACATCTTTCATTTCCTTCTCACAGTTAACGACCGTTACAGCCCAAAAAACCACGCCGTAAATCGGTTTATTCAAGCCATAGGCAAAGCGGAAAAGTTTCACATTAAAGAGTTTGCTATCCAATGCATGCCATTTTAGTTCCTGCTCACCAACTTTTACTGTTTCGCCATCTTTGGGAAGTATGCTAAACTGGTTTTGAAAATACAAGGTGTCGAAAGCATTTCTCAGGTAGCTATCGACAAATACCGTATTGCTGCGGTTTGGCTTACTGATAGGTTCCAGAAGCGACCAACGCTGAATAAATCCATCAGCATCCGGTATCTTTGTTTTATTGGTAGCCGGAGTAAAGTACGCCGCGATACTTCGTGTCGTATCGTCTTCTTTGACGCTATCCATTTTGTCACCTGATTTAGTGGTAAATCCCTGTGAAGTGAATCCCAACAAAATTATAAGGCTCATGGACAACAGTAGTGTTCTGAGTCTGGTATTCATATCCAATTTTTATAGTTTTTATAATTAGAAATTATTAAAGGGCAGAGTGGTATCAATATTCAAACTCGATAAACTTCCCGAATTTCTGATACTTCTCGTAAAGCGCTTTGTATTTCTCCACATTCTCCGGAATCGGGTGGTATTCGGTTTCAATACCGCCTCCCATGTGTTTCTGTGCTTCTGAAGTATTTGGGTAAACCCCGGCTACAACCGCAGCTGCCATGGCAGAACCCAGTGCACAGGCCTGTTCCGAACGTGCCACTTTAATCGGCATATCCAGTACATCGGCAACAATCTGCATTACGAGCGGCGATTTTTTGGCTACGCCGCCCAAAGCGATCACTCCGTCGATGCGAACACCTTC
>DAOPJR010000038.1:7446-31188 GCA_035399765.1 Draconibacterium sp.
GTGTTGATTCAGCCAGGATATTTTCGAGCGGCCACTCCAGCACGCGTTTAAACCAGGCATAAATATCTCCAAATGCCGACTGACCGGCTTCGAGTCCCATCATTCCCGGAATGATCGAACCATCCACCTGACCACAGATTCCGTTAACGAGTTTATCTCCTACTTCTTCCATTGGTGCTATCAGCATGTCGCAGGTGGAAGTTCCCATTACTTTTGAAAGATAGTAAGGTTCGATTTCAGCACCCACAGCACCAAGGTGCGCATCAAAAGCGCCCACACCGACAACTACACTTGCCGGAAGTCCCAGTTTTTTAGCCCATTCTTCTGTTAATGTTCCTGCCGAAACATCACAGGTAAAGGTCTCTTTATACAGACGGTCTTTTAAGCCGCTTAACTGCGGATCGAGTGCCACCAGAAACTCTTCGGCAGGCAAACCGCCAAATGCCTCGTGCCACATCGCTTTGTGACCAGCTGCACAACGACTGCGTTTTAATGTTTTTGGATTGGTATTTCCGGTAAGAACCGCTGGGACCCAGTCGCAATGTTCCACCCACGAATAGGCAGCACGGTAAACACCGGCATCTTCGCGGATTACATGTAATAACTTGGCCCAGAACCATTCCGAAGAATAGATACCCCCTTCAAATTTGGTAAAATCGATGTCCCACTTTTTTGCCAGCTCATTAATTTCATCGGCTTCCTTTACAGCTGTGTGGTCTTTCCATAATACAAACATCGCATTTGGATTCTCTTCAAAACCGGGAGTCAGCGACAAGGGAACTCCTTTTTCATCCACCGCAATCGGTGTTGATCCGGTTGTATCTACTGAGATACCTACCACGTTTTCAGCCACTCCGGCCGGAGCCTGTTTTATGGCCTCGACAATCGTATATTCCAGCCCTTCGAGGTAATCTTTCGGGTGCTGACGAAACTGATTGTTGGGTGCATCGCAGTACATACCCTTTTTCCATCGCGGGTAATTAAAAACAACGCTGGCTACTTCTTCGCCTGTTTCCACATTAACGATTAGCGAACGAACCGAATCCGTACCATAATCTAATCCAATCGTGTATTTTGACATTTTTAGTTTTATTATTGATTAATTTATTAGCTATGAGCTTCGAGCTATGCGCGGTGAGCTTTAGATTTGAAATTCTTTATCTCAACCTTCATCCCCTGCTCCTTCGTCGCTTCCCCCTTCGAAGGGGGATTGAGGGGGATGAATTTTCACTCAATTCTTGTTTCATTTACTGCCCATAGTACGCATCTTTCCCGTGTTTGCGGAGGAAATGTTTATCCAGCAACACCTGGTCCATGGTCGTTTCAGGATTGAGTTGCAGACTTCTGAAGGTCATTTTTGCCACTTCTTCCATCACCACGGCGTTATGCACAGCATTATGCGCATCGGTGCCCCAGTTAAAAGGCCCGTGATTATTTACCAACACACCCGGAACCTGGTCAGGATTGATGTCTTTAAAAGTTTCGAGAATGACTTTTCCTGTTTCCAGTTCGTATTCACCCTTAATTTCCTGTTCAGTCATTTTACGCGTACACGGTATTTCGCCATAAAAATAATCGGCGTGTGTCGTCCCGATCGCCGGAATTCCTTTTCCTGCCTGCGCCCAACTCGTAGCCCATTCAGAATGTGTATGAACCACTCCTCCAATATTTTGAAACTGTCGATACAAAACCAAATGCGTAGGTGTGTCGCTTGATGGTTTCAGATTTCCTTCCACCACCTTTCCGTATAAATTAAGCACCACCATGTCTTTTGGTTTCATTTTATCATAGGAAACACCACTGGGTTTGATCACTACCAGGCCTTTTTCGCGGTCGATTCCGCTCACATTTCCCCAGGTAAAAATTACCAGGCCGTGTTTCACCAAATCAAGGTTGGCCTGAAATACTTCTTCTTTTAACTTTTCCAACATCTTCTTATCGATTATCTGTTGTTACTCTGTACTATTCAATTATTGAACAGGTTCGATGACAGCCGCAAAGCCTCCTCCTTCTGCCATTCGGATGGTAAAAGAATCCTTGTTACTGATGAACACTTCATCTTTTGCTGCTATCTCTGCATTTTCCTTTGTTTGTTCCGTATCCGAATAGGTCGTCATTTTAAATTTTCCTTCGGGCAGGAAATCCATGGAAATGTTTATTTCTCGTTCGCTGCTGTTGGTCATTGACCCTATAAACCATTTCTTCCCGCTTCTGCGTGCCATTGTAATGTATTCGCCAACAGCTCCGTTTAACACATGCGTATCGTCCCACATCGATTGTACCTGTTGCAGAAACTGCTCGCCAACCTGACCATAATAGTTGTCAGGGTGATCACAAGCCACCATGTACGGACTATCGAACACAACAAACTGTGCCAGGGTTGCTGACCTGGTTCCCAAAACATTTGCAGGAACTCCGTTTAGAAATTTATCCGGGTTACGGTTTAAAAATCCACCGGGAGTATAATCCATCGGTCCCGCCAGCATTCTTGTAAAAGGCAAAGTACAAATATGTTCAGGTGTTACCCGAAGCGACCACTTGTTGTATTCATTTCCCATCACGCCTTCGCGCGTTACCAAGTTGGGATAGGTTCTGCGCCAGCCGGTAGGTTTGTAGGCTCCGTGAAAGTCAACCATTAAATGATACTTTGCTGCTATTGTTACCACTCTATGGTACCAGTTAACCATCTCCTGGTCGTCGCTGTCCATAAAATCGATTTTGATACCTGCAATTCCCCACTTTTCAAACAAGGCACAGGCTTCATCAAAATTGAAACGGAAAACATCGGTATTGTACATCCACAGCCAGCATTTTACATTTTTACTTTTCGCGTATTCCAGAATTTCAGGCATGTTTAATTGCGGCGCCGGTTTCTTAATATCTGCATTTTCAGTATTGTAGGGACCGTACCACTGCCAGTCGATCAGCATATACGGCCAGCCCATTTTTGACGCCAGATCGATATACTTGTAAATGACTTTTTGTTCCATTTTTACCTCGCCGCTCCACCAGTGATCCCAGGCGCTAATGCCGGGCTTTATCCATGAAGGATCTTTAATTTCGCAGGGTTCATTTAAATTCTGAATCAATTCCGATTCAATGAGTTTCCCGGGTTTATCAGCAAGCATTATTACACGCCAGGGTGTTTGATGAGCTCCTGTGAAATGTACTTTTTCACCGTTTTCGGGCTGACCTTTCCTTGGGGACAAGGCCACATGCAAACCGGTACCTTCTGCATTTTTTGAAGCTTTTAAATACATTCCGGCATAATCAACCAAAGCAGCTTCTGTTATGGCTGCATAACAATTATTGCTGACTTTCACCGTCATTGGTAAACCAATGACCATTTCAGGGCTTACATCCGAAAGCTGCCGTTTAAAAAACTCTTTTTCCTGCGAAGTGGTGTAACTTCCATAATCTACGGCCCAGCAAGTATGATCGCTGTTAAAATTGAATTCGGTAAGTTCATCCATCATTACATACGAACGGTCACCAAATTGTTTTGGGAATTCGACACGAAACGCTACCCCATCGTTGTATGCCCTGAATACAAGATTCATTCTACGCTTCGGGAAATTATCTTCCTGTAACTCTATTTTAAGCTGATTGTAATGATTTCTGATTTGATCGAAGCGTTTTAAAACCGGCTGCCAGGTTTCATCAAAAGTTGAAGCATTTTCCGATAAAACAAGCATATTATCTCCAAGTGGAGGTGCCTGACTAAAAAGAAAAGAAATGCCAGAGGGTTTGATTATTTGAGTATCGTTAAACGAAACAGAGTAAGCAGTGTGTTCACCCGTTTGGATTTGAACCGATATATTTTCATCAGGAGATTTTAGCGTAAATTCTTTCGAATAAACTGAAACAATAACAAAATTCAAAAGAAATATAAGCAGAAAAGTTTTCTTCATGGTTTAGTTTTAAGTAATACTTTCAGACCAAAAATAATTTTAAGTGTAAAACTAACACCTAAATTTCAATTTTGAAAAGAATTTACCATTTAACGCGTACTATTTTTGAAAAAGGTTATTGTTTGACAACAAAAAACCCGTTCATCATCGACGAACAGGTCTTCTATAACAACCTAACCAATAAAACCAATTATAAGATCTTAATTTCAACTGCTTCTTTTTCTTTGGCTTCTTCTTTTTTAGGAAGCACAACACTCAAAATTCCGTTTTCGAATTTGGCGCTAATGTTTTCTGCATCCACAGTTTTTGGCAAACGATACTGTTTTTCAAAGTTGTATGCTCCAAATTCGCGGTGCATATATTTAAAAGTTTCCTTGTCTTCTGTTTTTTCCTTTTCAACCTTAATCGTCAGCAGGTTATCTTTGTTGATCAGCTGAACATCTTCTTTTGCATATCCTGGCAGCGACAGTTCAATTCTGAAATCAGTTTCCGTCTCAAAAACATTGGTTGCCGGAGCTGCTCCACAGTTTCTTACATAATTTTCGTGGTAATCGTTGTTGAAGAAGTTGTTAAACAACTCGTCTACCAATACTCTGTTTACATTGTAACGCGGGTGCTGAAATCTTACTAAATTCATGACTTAATCTCCTTTAATTTTTTAGTTAATATTCTTCGAACTTTGTTTTTCAAGTTTCTGCCTTAATTTAATCAAGTCACGTTCCAAATCATTTTTTCGGACAAAATTCTGGTTTTAGCCTATCTTTATGCGCCATATTGTCTGATCATAGTCATTTTTCATGCCCATATGGCAGTTCTCAATTCATTTTCTATTGATGATGATCAAATGCGCGCAAGGGTTTAATTTGTATCTTTGCGCCCAAATCAGGTAAAAATGAGGATTGATATCATCACAGTTCTTCCCGAAATACTGGAAAGCCCTTTTCAGCATTCGATAATAAAACGTGCACAGGAAAAAGGTCTGGCCGAAATTTATGTGCATTCTCTTCGCGATTATTCCGAAGACAAACACCGGCGTGTGGATGATTATTCGTTTGGGAAAGGCGCCGGAATGGTCATGGCAATCCAACCCATTGAAAAAGCAATTGAAACGCTAAAAGCTGAACGTGATTACGACGAGATCATTTTTACAACGCCTGACGGAAAATTATTTGATCAACGCGAAGCAAATTCGCTGTCGTTATACAACAACCTGATGATTCTTTGCGGGCATTACAAAGGCATTGACCAGCGCATCCGCGATACATACATTACCAAAGAAATTTCTGTTGGGGATTATGTCCTCACTGGTGGCGAATTGGCGGCGGCCATCATCACCGACGCCGTTGTTCGCCTGTTGCCCGGTGTGCTTTCAGATGAAACCTCTGCCCTCACCGATTCTTTCCAGGATTATTTGCTGAGTCCACCTGTTTACACGCGCCCGGCGGAATACAAAGGCATGAAAGTACCGGAAATTCTGCTTAGCGGTAACGATCAGAAAGTGGACGACTGGAAACACGATCAGGCAGTGGAACGAACCAAACGACTCAGACCCGATCTGTACAAAAAATATCTCGGAGAAGAATAACAAATGGATTCCGGTGCATCAATTGAAAATATACAGTTAATCAAAAAATATTCTGCCGATTCCCCGGCTAGGACAATCCTGATAATAGGAGTATTCCACGGAGAAGAACCACAAGGGGAATACATTATTTCGCGATACCTTAAGGAAAAGGATTTTTCAGCAATAAAAAACCATCTTTATTTTATTCCATGTCTGAATCCGTGGGGAAAGGAACGTGGAATCAGGGTAAATCAAAACGGAGTGGATTTAAACCGGAATTATCCTACCCAAAATTGGATCGAAACCAAAAAAGATGAAAATTATTCAGGAGATGAGCCTGCTTCTGAAAAAACAACGCAACAAATGATTGCTCTTCTGGCGGAAATTAAACCTGATAGTATACTCACGCTTCACGCTCCCTTAAAATGTGTGAATTATGACGGTCCTGCCAAAGAACTCGCTGAAATAATTTCAGAAAAATGCGGTTTCCCTGTAATCGCCGACCTTGGTTACCCAACGCCCGGATCATTCGGGACTTATTGTGGTATAGAACGGAGTATCCCTACGATCACGCTTGAGCTTGACGATGAAGAAAGCAATGAAAAGTGTTATGAAAGAACCCTTCCTGTGCTTGAATACCTTGCAAACCTAAGTTGATATTTTTAGAAATCAGAACTTTCTACAGATTCCTTTGTAAGGACAATATTTGCACTTTTCAATATAAGCGGTTTGAGTAAAGACCGTATCAGGTGAATAAATTTCGGAAACAAGTGCATTTAGTTCTGCTTCAAAATCTACTTCAATTTCGTTAAAATCAACAGCCTGTTTGTCCATCTTAATTTCCGGATCAAAGGATTTATCAAACAGCTTTCGCAGGCTGTAAATGGCAGGTTGCACCCGCGAATCCGTTATTCCGTCAGAAATTCCCCAACTATAAATCAAGGCTTGCAGTATTTCTTTTTTGGGTGACTTTTCATCGCGTTGAAATAATTTAGCAACCTCCTTAAAACTAATCGAATCAACATTTCCTGTCTTGTAATCAAGTACACGAGTAATACCGTCTTTTTGGTCGAGCCGGTCGATGGTACCACCTACCCAAATCTGTCTGCCATTGATTTCAATGGTCCGTTTATATTTCTCTTCCAGACTAACGATTGAAAACGGTGCGAATGAAGTATCAATCTTTAGCAACTGGCTAATATAGGTCTTAATATTTTCGAAAAACAGCAACGTCTTCCCTTCCAGTTTCACAGGCCCTTTAATCGGCTCCTTCATCTTTAGGTACTGTACGGCAATTTGCCGGGTGATTTCGTTGCTGATCAAAACTTTATCCTTCGAAATTCTTTCAAGATCGCCAGGGTTGATCACCTTTCCCTTAAAAGGAGCATATAAAGCTTCCATGGTATCATGAAATATGGTTCCGAATATAGCCCCGTCGATTTCCTCCTTGACTTCTTCGGGCTCCGGAAGGTCAGCCACGTAATGAAAATAGAATTTCAAACCACAACTTAAATAGGTATTCAGTGCGCTCGGTGAGAGTGGATGATCCTCTGTATTTCTCTCCAGAAGTCTAGCAACCGTAGCTTCCGAACTTTCAATTTTTATTTCGCCAACAGGATCATTTGAAAAGACAAAATCGAGATTCAGCATTTCAGGTTTGTGTACCGAATCGTAGCGGAGCTGGAATCCGTAACGACTTAATTCACCTGTATTAATGCCTTCTTTTACCACACTATAAGTAGCCGTAACGTTCTTGGCACGCTGGATCAGCCGGTAGAAGTAATACGAGTACATGGCATCCTGTTCATCAATTCCGGGCAAGCCAAAACCCAGCCGGATGTTAAACGGGATAAATGAAGGTGCAGTAAATTTACGGGGCCACTTGCTTTCATTCAACCCCAGAATAACAAGGTTTTCAAAATCGAGACAACGTGTTTCTAGAATTCCCATCACCTGCAAACCACTTAAAGGTTCTCCTTCAAAAGCCACCGATACCTGCCCCAGATACTGAGAAAACAATCTGAAATAAACCGTTTCGCTGATGCTTCGCTGCTGTTTTTCAAGCGTTGCTTTTACCACAGCCCCCAGTTTTTCAATGGCCTGATACATGGAATAGATCAGTTCCATCAACATGAGGTCCTTGTTTTCTGATTCATTCTGTTTCTGATAAAACATTCCCAATACCCTAAGAAAATATGTACTGTAATCTTCCGTCTTTTCTGGAAGTTGAAAAACCAGTTGATGAAGTGCAGAAAAATCGATTTCATTTAATTGAACCGTAACCCGGTTTCTTGTCTTCAGGTCAACGATAAATTGTTTGCTCTTTTCAGGCTCGGTATTGGTAAGCAACTGATGATTCAATATGTCAGTAACATAGCGATGGTAAGCAACAAAGGCATTGTTTTCGCGGCGTTTGTTTTTTAACAGAGCCACCATTAACATCATAAATCCATACAACACCGAATTCCTGACCGGATATCCCATCGTGATATTCACCGTGCCAATCTCCTCCGGAATAGCTCCCAAAGCAGAAAAAAGCAAGGACTCATCTGCCAAAACAACAGCAGTATTGTCAAATTCGGGCTTGTAACTCTTTTCTGTATCCTTTAAAAAATAAGGTATTTGCTGAGCCTGCCCGTAAACCGATGAAACTGCTATCAGCTTGATCGATTTTCTGTTATTAAAGATTTCTGTATTTAGCACAAAATCCTCGGGCGCCGGAAACTTATGAAGATTGCTTCGCATAAAATGACCTGCCTCGTTACGATCATCATCCCAATAGGCCTTGTCGTAATCCCACAGAAATACAGCCTTGCCGATATTCAGCATGTGATTAAACATCTTCGTTTCACAGGCATTAAGGGCATTCAAACCAATGATGTAGTATTTATCATACGGGAACTTCAAATCCTTCTCTTCTATCCGTTCAGCAACTTCACGGTCGATCATTCCCGGAAAAGCCAGTTGCTGTTCCTGTAACTGTTTTTTAAAATCAACATAAACCGGGTAAAGCTTATCCCAAATCGAAAGATATTTATCACGGAATCCGTTTTTATCCGTAACAGCCATACTTCCCCAAAACTGTTCCAGTGCTTTTTTCTGCTCGCCAGTCAGATAATCAAAGATAGATTCAATCTCTTTTAAGTCAGAAATATTGGTGAACAGGTCTTTTGCATTTACGAGGTAACGGTCGATATCGTTAAAATCGGCCAGCAGAATTTCACCCCAGAAATAGAATTCATCAAAAGTCTCGGTGGTATGAGTATGTTTACAAAAAACATCGTATAAGATCGAAATAAGTTGTAGTTTATCTCCCGAATGCCAGTCGGAGTAGCCTGATATCAACTCATTTACAGTTGTAACTTTGGGCCCAATTACCGGTTGATTGATCTCTTTCTGCAAATACGAGGTAAAAAATACACCTGAACGACGGTTTGGAAACACCAGGCAAATATCTTTTAATTGCTGCGAATGATGTTCATAAATGTATTTGGCGCATTGCGAAAGAAATCGTTCCATAAGCGAGTTCAAAGTTCTGAGTTCAAAGTTTAAAGTAAAGCCGTGAGTTACGAGCTTCGGGTATCCAGAATCCAATATCCAAAATCCAGGATCAAGTTTCAAAGTTCAGAGTTTAGTTGGAATTAACAAGAACCGCTATGAGAATTTTATTATTTTTATTGACCAGCTAAAACGTAAACACAAGTAAAATGAAATGAGTCCTGATAAAAATCGGGGCAAATTACATATGATACGATAAAAACTAACAATTTTAATCATATGAAAAAATACTGCTACTTATTCATCTCACTTTTTCTTTCCGTGATTGTTTTTGGACAGGACAGGATTACTGGGCTGCCGTTTGCTACCCGAAGTGAAGTAATTGCACAGCACGGAATGGCTTGTACCAGTCAGCCACTGGCAACACAGGCAGCGCTCGATATTTTAAAACAGGGTGGAAATGCAATTGATGCAGCGATTGCGGCCAACGCCGTACTTGGACTAACCGAACCTACCGGAAACGGAATGGGTGGCGACTTATTTGCAATTGTTTGGGATGCCAAAACCAAAAAACTTTACGGACTCAACGCCAGCGGTCGTTCTCCTTATGATCTATCACTCGAATACTTCAAGAAAAACGGATATGAAAAGATACCGGCATACGGGCCACTCCCTGTTTCAGTGCCCGGTTGTGTCGACGGCTGGTTCGAACTCCACAATAGATTTGGAAAACTTCCTATGACCAACGTGCTGAATCCGGCTATTTCATACGCTGAAAACGGGTTTCCTCTTAGTGAAGTCATTGCTTATTATTGGGGAAGAAATGCGCAATCGTTGAAAAAATACTCCGGGTTTGCTGAAATATTTATGCCCGGCGGAAAGGCTCCTGAAAAGGGTGAAATCTTTAAGAATCCCTACCTTGCTGCCACACTACGAACGGTTGCCGAGAAGGGACGTGATGAATTTTACAAAGGTGAAATTGCCCGGAAAATTGTTGATTATGTACGCGAACAAGGTGGTTTTCTGAGTATGCGTGATTTCGAAGACCATCATTCCGACTGGGTTGACCCCATTTCGGTAAACTACCGGGGCTACGACGTGTGGGAACTCCCACCAAACGGACAGGGAACCGCTGCTCTCGAAATGCTCAATATTTTGAAAAACTTTGATGTGGCTTCAATGGGTTTTGGCTCAGTAAATTACATACACCATTTTGTGGAAGCCAAAAAACTTGCATTTGAAGATCGTGCGAAATATTATTCCGATCCCGATTTTAACGAACTTCCAACACAACAGTTAATATCAGAAGAATATGGGAAGGAACAGGCAGCCATGATCAATCCGAACCATGCAGCACGCAGCTACCCGTCATGGGGAATGGAACATGGGAACACCATTTACCTGACTACCGCTGATGAAGAAGGCAACATGGTTTCACTGATCCAAAGTAATTTCCGTGGAATGGGATCAGGAATGACGCCCGGTAAACTCGGATTTATTCTGCAGGACCGAGGTGAATTATTCTCACTCGAAGAAGGTCATATGAATGTTTATGAGCCTCATAAACGCCCTTTCCATACCATTATTCCGGCATTTGTAACCAAAGACGGTGAGCCTTTTATGAGCTTTGGAGTTATGGGTGGAGACATGCAGCCTCAGGGACACGTGGAGATCATTTGCAACTTTATCGATTTTGGAATGAATATCCAGGAAGCCGGAGATGCACCACGTATCCAGCACACCGGATCGAGCGACCCAACCGGTGGTGAACTGATGAGCGACGGTGGCCAGGTGACACTTGAGAGTGGAATCGCCTATGAAACGATTCGCCGCTTAATGGAAATGGGACATAAAATTGGTTACGATTTTGGCCCGTACGGTGGTTACCAGGCCATTATGTGGGACAGCAAAAACAAGGTTTATTACGGTGCTTCCGAATCGCGTAAAGACGGTCAGGCAGCGGGATACTAACGCTTAACTTTTCATAAACCAATTTCATTTTGCAATGGAGAAGAGTTAAGGTCGGCAAGCACGAAATATCATAAAAACATGTACTGATTTTTCTACCGATGGGTGAACAGGGCATTAGTTTGGTAGTATATCTGTGATTTTATTTTTAATTCATTTTTAGGAAGAAGCCTTGTGAAGTGCTAATTTTCCATGGATATTTTTACAAATGATATTGTAAAACAGCATTTAAAATATAACCATTCATTTTTGTTAACGTAATGTTGATTATTAAATCCTAAAATCAACATACCATGTTTAAATTGAATAAATTAGTTTGCGTGTTCCTGCTGGCATTTGCAATGGTAACACTGAGCAATTGCGGTGCCAATCAACCGAAAAATGAAATCAAAGCTGAACAGCCCAGTCCGGAAGCCGTCCAGCTTCTAACTGATCAAAACGCGCTGTACGAGGTGGTTTGCCGTGACTTTTCCGACATCAACCAAAAGGTGATGGAATTAAACAGTAAAATTCGTTCTATGACCGGAAAACTGACCGAAGAGCAGAATGCAGCCATTGATGAGATTGAAGCCAAACGTACTTCGATAAGTACACGTATGAAAACCGTAAAAACCATACCTCAGGCTGACTGGGAAAACTTCAAATCGACATTGGAACAAGACATCAGTGATACACAAGCCAAGCTTGATAAGCTACTAAGCAGCATAAAATAAAAGCGCTGCCAGCATTGTTTTTTTCAGGCGGTTATTTTTCAGCTACGGTAAAAATAACATTGTCGCCACTCCATTCTCCCTCGGCAGGTAGAATATCATCGTGGAAAGAGAAAGCCCGGAAACCTATTGTTTCCAGTATCTTACTGATGTCTTTTTCTGAGAAGAAATGTGTCCAGAAACGATAGGTTTCCACCTTTCCTGAATTCTTTGAAATCCTATGCTGATATAAAATTACCTTCTGCTCTTCGTATAAAAATGATTCTGACAGTAAAAGGTGCGGTGAGCTACTCCAAAATCCGCTGGTTACCTCTTCACTGCTTCCAGGTGTTACTTTATTAGTCAATTCTTTATCGCTCAAAACATCGAAAACAAACAATCCGCCTTTTTTAAGCGCCCGGTAAATCCAATTCATCAAAGTGTTTCTGTCATCTGGAAACAACACGCCCAAATCGGTATAAATCAAGGTAATTAAATCGTATTTATCCTCTTCAGGTTCAAGCTTTAGGTAGTTAGCATTTATATAGGTAATATTCAAGTCATTCCTTTGTGAAGAATTTCTTGCATAATCAATAGAGTTTTTTGAAATATCGATACCGGAAACTTTGTGCCCTTTCCGGGCATAATGTTCGGTATAAAGACCAGGGCCGCAACCCAAATCAAGAATATTCAGTTTTCCTTTCTCTTTTTGCAGATCGAGTATCCATTTAGCCGTATGTTCAATGGTTGTTTTTTTACGGCTGGCCAGGTCGACATCCGGGTTTAAATGAATTTGCAATAGTTGTTCAGAAATGTAGGGGTCGTTCCACATAAATGCTGAACCTTTCTCATATAATTCAGGTTTCTGAGATTTTGAATTGATGGGTGGGATTGTCATTGTAAATTATCTAATAAGAAAAAGTAAAGTTGCCTGATCTGCGGAAGTTCAAAAACGCCATTTTATGGTTATTCTTTAGTGCCACTCCAGGTCCCGTTATGGTTCGAAGATGCGTTACTCCACGTTCCACTAATTGAATTTCCATTTAATTGACCAACAAATTCATATCCTTGTGTTGTAGTTCCAACTGTTGCGGTAAATGTACCATCAGAGCTTACATCTCCATTTAATCCTGACTGATAGGAAGTACTTGATTCAATAGCTGTTCCCGTGACTACGCCGCTTGCGGATATCGTTGCAGACCAGGTTCCGCTTTCATCTCCGGTATATGTTCCACTCCAGTTACCGGCGAATTCATATGGGCTTTCTGAATTGTCACTATTTTTTGAGCAAGAGTTGATACCAAAACTTAATAAAATCAGAAGCAGGTAAATTACATTTTTCATCGGTTTTAAATTTTAGGTTGTTATTAAACTTTTGGTTTTATAAAAAGAACTTCATGTTCTTTGCATATTAGTTTATACTAAAAATGATTTTGCATTTTGTTCTTCAAACGTATATTAACATTCGTTTGAAATAATTTTATTTCACTATCACAACTAACACCTTCTCAAAGACCATTATTTGATATATAAATTATGCAGTCAGTCTGCAACTATTCACTATTTACCGGATTTGTAATGTATTTGGCACATGTGTTTTTGTTATTTAAATTTAAATATAAAATAGGAAAAAACATAACTGATCCGCGTGTAAAAATGAAAATTGGATGGTGAGCATAGTGAGCATCATTCCAATATAACCGAATGTCAACAAAAGTATTTATCAGTATAAAACTTGCTAAGCTTCATTATTAAATGACAACTTATATTTTGAAAAACTTACTGAACAATTACGAACTTTCAAACCATAAATCATAATTATTTTCAAAACAGAGCGGACAAACCTTGCAGGCTTTGTATCCAACAGCACATTTTGGACTGTCGCCTTTACAGTCTTCACAATTACCTTTTTCTTAACGTTGGACAGGCACCACAGTAAAAACCGCAATAAGAAATCAGGTTTAGATTTAATTGTTCCATGCTTTCAGTTTTTAGCTTTCTTAAACTTTTCCCTGCTCTCTTTATCCATTTTTTCTGTAGCGTATTGAATGATTTTTCTTCCGCATTTG
Organism: Draconibacterium sp.; assembly: GCA_035399765.1. Lineage (GTDB taxonomy): Bacteria > Bacteroidota > Bacteroidia > Bacteroidales > Prolixibacteraceae > Draconibacterium. The sequence continues at coordinate 21,146 of DAOPJR010000038.1, forward strand.
TCTTTCCACTTTAAAAGGAATGACTCTGCAGTTTCCGGTTGTTTTTTCCAGATTTCACGTAAAAGCGTACCTAATCCTTTTTGGACATCTTCTTCACCATCTTCCATTAATTTTTCAATCACTGGCAAAATGGAATCCGGGTTATGACCTTTTTTAATAGCCTCGACAAATGTAACCGGCACAGCTCTTCTTTTCCATTTCGAAGTTGACGTTGTCCAACTTGAAAAGTCTTTTGGTTGAACGATGTCATTAAAAATAAACTCAGATAAAACCAGCATACAAAGAACATCCGTATTTGCCCAGTTTTGGATACCGTTTTCCAACCATTTTCCAATTCTTTCAAAGGTTTCAACTGAAAACTCGTCTTTTTTCGATAAGATGAGAGAGTTAGCACAATGTGCTTCTTCATATTTCCCGGTAGAAACGAGCCTGTCTCCAAAATCGAGATAATCTTCAATAGTCATATCATTTTCCCATTCAGCCAGCCACTTTTTTTGCTGAGCTTCTACTTTATCTTTATCACTCCCGTAAGCATCCAGCCCTTCTCTGAAATATCTCGATAGTTTTTTAACTACATTTTCATCAGCATTTTTTGTATAAAATTCGATTACTTCCTTGTGTCGTAGTTCTAATTTGTCCATGGTTTTTTATTGTAAAAATAAGATGAAGCTGAGTAGAAAAGTTGTAAAAAATAGTCTTTCTTATTTGTTGTTAAAAAAATCCCGGGGAGTAAGACCGGTTAAACTTTTAAAATCGTGAATAAAATGTGATTGGTCGTAATATCCGCTGTCGAATGCTAATTGATACATTGTCAATTCTTTACATTCTCGTTTCATCTTTATGGCATTTTGAAAACGAATGATACTTGAATACTTTTTGGGATTTAATCCAACATAATCTGAGAAAATTCTTTCGAATTGTTTAATTCCAAGACAAACTTCCTGTGAGATTTGGTGAGTTTTAATTTGGCCTTTGCTACTCTCTATTAATCTTATGGCATAATCAATCCTGTCGAAATTACTGTTAACGATAAGCTTCCGCGTAAGAAATTCTTCTATGTAAGTTATTCTTTGCTTATTATCCTTTGAATTCAACAGTTTGTCTTCGAGCTCGCCAGCTCCGCTTTTTATCAGGAGGTCGAGCGAAATATTTTCATTTTGTAATTCTCTGGTCGGTAAATTAAAAAACGCCCTTAGTCCATGAGGTTTGAAAACAATCAGGATTATTCCTGTTTTTCCGGCCAGTGCCAAATCGTAATAACTGGTTTGCTGACCACATACTACCAGGTTCGGTTCAATATAAGCCTTGGAATCTCCCTTTTTAACTTTTGAAGGAGATCCATAATGCAGTACAAAACATATATTCCCGTTGGGAAAAACCTTCTCGGCACGAAGGAAATCCATCGAACTATTTATCTCAACAATGCAATAATTCTTTATGTATTTTCTAAGTATGTTATTTGGCTCAATAAACTCAATCATGCCACATTATTGTTCAAGCATTTTTTAACCTTAGAAATATTACCGAAACAGGTTTCTGTTGTTGCCTGATTTTTGGTTTTTTAAAAATAGACAAAATACTTTTAAAAACATTTAGCTACATCACACTGATTTGGATGAGTGAGTGTTCAGGCAATAATGAAAAAGGATGTCATCCGTCGACGACGAACAACATCCTTTCAAAATATAATCAAAATAAGATACTACTTTTTAAACAGCGGATCGGCACCTATCGTACCTTCCAGTTCGGATAAGTACTGTTTCGATTCAACGTGCTTTAAACAGCTCCTGGCCTTTTCAATCCTGTTATCGATTTGCATTTCATCAACCAGGGTGGCATTATCTTCGTTTGCCTTAAAATCCTCCAGGTAAGTGATTTGTTTTTTGTAAAAGGCTGTATCTTTTTCCTGTTTCAATTTTAGTCTTGCCTTATACCAATCGCTTTTAATTACTTCCCCGCGTTCAAACATTTTACGCAATTCGGGATCACTGATATCCTTGCCTTCATAATGACCGTAAGCCATAACATGCAGAAGCACTTTCAACGGCGGAATGGCCGCTTCCACACTTCCATCCTCAAAGAATGGCAAGGCTGCACGTTGCATCGCCTCAGTAATGTTGTTGATACCGTCGACATAATCATCCATCCCCTGTAATTCGGGCTTTAACATGCGTTCGTTAAATACAGCCAGTGGCTCATCAAACAAACGGTTCATACACCTGAAAGCAAAGTTTTTGGTAATACGATAACCTAAACGACTTGCGAGCACCTTTTTGCCTTTGTATTCAAAATCCTCAAGCTTTTCAAGACTTCCGTTTTCAATCAGTTTTTTAGGATCGCGGTCTTCAGGAACCAAACGTGCCCAAATCTCAGGAACCAAAATACTGATGTCGTGATCAAAACGGTTTTCAGAACCAATATAACCCGCGGCTGAGCTAAATCCATTGTATTCTGTCAGGATATACGAAAGCAATGCATTGTTCAAATCGGTGGTTGGTACCAGCATATTGAACGGCCCTTTTGTAAGCGCACCTTCCAGTCCGGCGCCTGTTGTTGAAGGCGATTTTCCGGTGATACTGGCAATAAAATCCATAAATAACTCTGGCAGTTCCTGGTAATGAATCGGGTTGTACACCGCCAGCGGACGAATACCTGCTTCGCGATCTGCGGGATTATTTCTTCGTCCCGGCAAAACAGCATTTACAGGCCAGTAAACCGGATCGGCTGGTTTTATTTTTCGGTGTAATCGTACCCCAATTTCGCCCAAATACGAATCAAGTGTCTCTTCCTTAAAAATATTTCGTTGCAGATAACGCGGGTTTTTAGTTGGTTCACCGTCTACAATCCTTGGATGTGAAGGAGTTACAAAATAACAGCTGTCACAACCTTCAACCACGGATGTGATAAAGTCTTTAACCGGCTGTGTATATTTCTCAAAACTAATGGCATTTTCCATTAATTCTACCGCATTTGCTCTGGTTAGCGGCTCATAATTTGTCAGGAAAGTATTGTTATCCACAATTTCCTGTTCTGCCTCTTTGTCGTAACCACGAATTACAGCCTCATCAGGACGTTGAAACAGGTGACTTTCGCAATTGGCAACCAACTTCACACTAGGGTTGGTATATTCTTTATTCAGATTGCTCAAACCTTTTGCCGGTAATGTAATAGTGGCAGAAATATCGTCTTCGGTTTGAATCTTCACACTCGGGATAAAATCAGAGCGTAATTTATGCAGATACCATCTTCCTTCCTGCGTAAAACCAATTCGTACATAACTGGCTGTAATCGGGTTATGTTTGTAACGAAGTACATTTCCCGGACGGCCGTTCACAATTTCCACATTAAACAGTTCTCGCCATTTATTTCCCAGTTCTTCCTGACCTCGATAATGCCGCTTCACAAACAAAGCCAGTGTTCGAACATATTCCGGAATTTCGTTTAAGAACCGATTGTATCCGTCATTATAATTATCAGAAGGTGTGAGCAGCTTAACCGCCGACCCCAATGTACGCTCCTTACTAAGGAAAGAACGGGAATTACCTGCTTCCGGGTAAATTACTTTCCATCGTTTCGAATAATCGTAGTTGATGATATCGTCCACCATGTTCTCTGCCTGTTCAAGGTTCTCGATGTAGAAATAGCCATATTTAATGGCGTTTTGCATCGATTTGGATATCTCAGATTTCCCTCCTCCTGACACTGTACTTGGTTTGTGACAGAACATTCCTTCGGGTGCCGTATCAACAATACGCCACATCGACTGGGTGGGATGTTTCACCAACTGAAATTTATGTCCGGTTGGATGAACATAAACCTTTTGCGGAGCGAGCTTGAGACTATAATCTTTTCCTTTGTATTTCCATGAAACCGAACTGCTTTCAATATTAATATCCGCATTTTCGGGAATATAAACGATATCCGGATATTTTTTATCAATAGCATAATTTCCTTCTTTTACTTCTATTTTGTCGGCCAGCAGTTTCTTCGCTTCATCAAAAGAATAAGGTTGATCAAACTTTTTTGTAAAGTTAGCCCCAAACACACTGTCGCTCATGTTTCCACGCGGAAAGGCAATGGCTCCTCCCGAGTGCTCTTCTTCCACCAAACCATACAGGTTTGCCGAATAACTGATCTGTGTTTTAATCTCTTTTTTTGAATACCCATAATAGTTATCAGCGATCAATGTTACCACAACTCCTCTGTCGTCACGACAAGTAAGTTTGAAAGGAGTACCATCGTTATACAACTCGTTCTCATTTTGCCAGCACATTCCATCTTTTTTCTGGCGTGGTGAAGCATCGTCGTAATGAGGCAAGCCTACCTCTTTCTTTTTCAACTTCGTAAGTTGCGGAGCCAAAATGATACATCCGGTGTGACCGGTCCAATGATCTATATCAAGAGCTGCATCGTTTACTGCCAGATTATGATCGCCGGCATTTCCAAATATCGATTCAACAAAATCGAGGTTGCTAACCAAACTTCCGGGAGCAAAAAAGCGGATTTCCATCGATTTTTCACTGATCACACCTTTTACTTCAGGACAAACTATCGGCCGAAGCAGAAGTGAAACAATCACTTTTGCATTCTGATCCTGTTTCGATGTAAAAGGCAGCAATTTTAAATCGTCGGAAGGATTAAGCGCTGCATGCAATAAATGAGCAAAGGTTATTTTAGGTACCTCTTTTTTATCAGGCGGAACAGGAAGCCCACCACGAACAATGTGAAAAGTTCCTTTGGTAGTACGTTTATCATTCGCCGGGTTATTCAGTATTCCCTGTTTTAAACGATATGAACTCAGTAACTCGCTTTTGAACTCATTACCATTGGGCGGCAGACTTAATTCTCTTGCCATTCCTTTCTGATTCAGAACGAAGGTACTGCTTGGCAGCCGGTAAGGCTTTTCAAAATTAACTTCTTTCAGGTAATCATCTATAAAAGCCTGAATCCGGGTATCAACCGGAGAAAGATGTCCGCTTAGCAGCCTCGATTTCTCACGAAAACTGTTGATTAATCCTTCAGTTAGTGCCTGAAATTTTGAATTGGCATATTTTTCATCGGCATCCGAATCATCGTTGTAAATGGGTTGCCCAAGCGATGCCAGCTGAAGATTAATATACTGGATCATATCGCGGCGATCGCGAATTGCTTTTTTAGTCGCCTTTTTCGGTCGAGATTTGTTTTCCATTTTCCTTAATTTACTAAATCGGTTAAAAGTACGATATAAAGACCTATCACTCCAAAATAACACATAATAACATTGGAATATTTAATGATTTATTAAGTATCAGTTTCATTAAAACGGTATATGTTAACTAAATGTTTCGCACCCGGAACAAAACCAAATTGCTAGGATTGTTTATATTGCAGAAAAAAAGATGAAGCTGATTTCGTGGAATGTAAATGGTATTCGTGCTGTTGCCAAAAAGAACTTTTTTGATGATCTGAAAAAATTAAATCCGGAGGTATTGTGTTTGCAGGAAACAAAAGCACAGGAAGATCAGGTTGCCGAAACACTTGCTGATTTAGATGGTTACTATATTTATTCAAATTCTGCAGAAAAAAAAGGGTATTCCGGAACAGCCACTTTGAGTAAAACAGAACCTCTTTCTGTAACACGCGACATGGGAATTTCAGAACATGATAATGAAGGGCGTGTTTTATGTCTTGAATATGAGAACTTCTTTTTGGTGAATGTCTATGTTCCAAACTCGGGAAGTGAATTAAAAAGACTTGGTTACCGGCAGGACTGGGACCTTGCTTTTTTCAATTATCTGAAAGAACTGGAAAAGACGAAACCAGTTGTGGTTTGCGGCGATTTCAATGTGGCACACAAAGCCATTGACCTTGCACGGCCTAAAGCCAATTACAACAAATCGGCAGGTTATATGCAGGAAGAAATCGACGGGATGGACCGTTTTACTTCAGGTGGATTAATTGATACTTTCAGACATTTTAATCCCGATGTCACCGATAAATATTCGTGGTGGAGTTACCGTGCCGGGGCACGTGGCAAGAACATCGGCTGGAGAATCGATTATTTTTTAGTGAGTGAGTCATTCCTGCCATCGATCAGAAATGCATTTATTCTCGACCAGATAGAAGGTTCTGATCATTGTCCGGTAGGAATTGAGATCAATTAAACAGCCAACCAAATTCCATTTAAAATGTTTACTTAATATGCTTCGTCTATTTCGTAAAATACGTCTGAAACTCTTCCGTGAGAATAAAGTCTCCCATTACATGCTTTATGCTTTGGGTGAAATTATTCTGATTGTTATCGGTATCCTGATCGCCATGGAAATCGGCAACTGGAATGAACAACGAAAAATCAGGCAATTAGAACTGGTTTATCTGCAAGGCTTACAAAGTGAGTTTGAACAAAGCCTGAATAAGTTGCAAACCTTGATTGAAGTAAATAAAAGTGTGTATGAAGATGCCAAGAAAATTGCCGATTACATTACAACCGGGTATTTTCCGGAAGAACAGCACCTTTCCATTTTGATCTTCAATGCTTTCTCGCGTGAACAAGCTTACAATCCGAATAATTCGCTTTTGAATGAGATTATCAGCGCCGGTTATCTGAAAAATATTACCAACCCTGAACTTCGTCGGGAATTAAGCTCGTGGGAATCCGTCATTCAAGGCATTCACCGGCAGGAAGCAACCTTGCGCGAACAACGCGAACTGGTATTGGATATCTTCAGAAAAGATACAGGTAGCATGCGAACGGTACTCGAACAGGCGAACATTATTGACCAGCAAATGGGGCTGAAAAAAAGCAAAAATCAGGACAGTAATCTGAACCTGATCACCTCGCGTGAATTTGAAAACAACCTGCTACCTTATATTTTAACCGGGATGATGATGGAGAGTGAACATTACAAACCATTACTTGACCGAATAAACAGAATTCTTCAACTTCTCGAAGAGGAAATAAAGTAAAAAAAGTAAAGCCGGTATACCAAAAGGGCTCAACCGCATTCAGGATAACTCTCAGCAAAACCATGAACAGTGTATTTCTCAATTATTCCTGCAATTTTTCCTCCTTGCTTCCATTGGCAGAACGATGAAACACGCTGAAATTGTAACTTTACAAACACCAGAATTAATATCTCAGGATTATGAAACTCAAATTAACACAAATTACTCTCAGTATATTTTTGATGATGCTGGCATTCATTGCCTGTAATAAAGATGATGGGAATATTGATCCGGTTGATGAAGGTTTGTACTTCCCCCCTGCCTCAGGAACCTGGGAAACTGTTGAACCTGCAGAACTTGGTTGGAATACCGACTCGATAAATTCGTTGTTCACCACCCTTTCTGAAAACGGGACCCGCGCGTTCATCATCCTGCAAGACGGGAAAATTGCGCTGGAACATTACTGGGGAAACAATATTCTGAATACGGGTTCATTTACCAAAGAATCGCTTTGGTACTGGGCTTCCGCCGGAAAATCGCTTACGGCTTTTCTTATTGGCCTGGCACAGGAAGAAGGATTATTAAATATCTCGGATAAAACATCAGATTATCTTGGTGCTGGCTGGACTTCGATGCCAAAAGAAAAGGAAGATCTCATTACCATCCGTCACCAACTAACCATGACCACCGGACTCGATTACACTGTGCCTGATACTTACTGTACCGATACTTCGTGCTTGCAATACAAAACCGATGCGGGCAAGCAATGGTACTATCACAACGCCCCTTATACTTTACTAAAAGATGTAATTCTGAATGCCACCGGGATGGATGAAAATGAATACACACATCAAAAACTGGAAACGATCACCGGAATGAGCGGAACATGGGTTTACGATGGTACCAATAACGTGTATTACAGCGTACCCCGCGATATGGCGCGCTTTGGCCTGCTGATTCTCAATAAAGGGAAATGGGACCAAACCGAAATCATGACTGATGAGGATTACTTTACTGAAATGACCACAACATCGCAGGAACTTAATCCGGCGTACGGATATCTGTGGTGGTTAAACGGAAAAGAAAAGATCATTTATCCCGGAATTCCTGTTCCGATCAAAATGCAGCTTTCAACCGATGCACCCTCCGACCTTATTGTAGCTGCCGGCAAAAACGGTCAGTTTGTTGATGTCATTCCAAGTCTGAATATGGTTGTGGTTCGCATGGGAGAAGCTCCTGACGATGCAGCTGTCCCGATTCTTTTTCATAATCAAATGTGGAAGAAAATTAATACTGCTATTGGAAAATAATTGTGAGTTTGCAGTCACAGTTTTTAATACGCATTAAGAAGTATAGATTCTTAGCGCTTGACAAAAGGTGAGCTAAGTGATGAGTTGCGAGTGATTAATATCTAGAATCAAGAATCGAGTATCAAGTATCCAGCCTCAGATATAAAAAATCCACAACCGCCAATTGCTCTATTATCTTATATTTGCATGATAAATTAAACCTGCACAAAATGAAAAATACAGTAATACTGCTATGTCTCTCAGTCCTGTTCCTGGCTTCCTGCTCAACCGGTAAGAAAGCCCTTCAGAAAGGAGACTACTATTCTGCTATTATGAAAGCGGTTGACCGTTTAAAATCATCTCCCGATAATAAAAATGCGACGAACGTGATTCGCGACGGTTACCCAATGATGCTGGACTGGACGCAGGAAGAAATGGACCAGGTACTTAGCACCAACTCAACCGACAAATGGGAACGCGCCATTGGTTTGATGGAACAGGTTAACCGTTTGTCTTCGGCCATACGCAGTACACCGGCTACAAGAAATATCATCAACAATCCAAAAACATATACCTCGGAGTTAACAATGGCTTATGAAAAAGCTGCTGAAATGCGTTACAATGCCGGGCTGGAAGAATTGAAGTTGAATACCAAAGAATCTGCCCGCAGGGCTTTTGACGATTTTTATGCCACAAACCGCTATGTGGAAGGATATAAAGATGTACAGGAGTTAATGCAGGAAGCTAAAGAAATGGCGACTGTGAATGTTATTTTGCAGACCATTCCAACACCGAGCATAAAATACAAGCTGTCGTCGGAGTTTTTTTACGACCAGGTTTTTAAATACCTCAACAACCAGTATGGCCCGAATAGTTTTGTTCAGGTTTATTCGCCTTACCAGGCAGATAAAGAAGGCCTCGATCGACCTGATTTTATTGTGGATATGGAATTCTTTGATTTTTCAGTGGGTAACTTAACACATTCAGAAAAAGAAGAAAACCTCGAAAACAAAGTTAAAATTGAAACAAGAGATACAACACAAGTTCATTATAAAACCTATAAGGCAAAGCTTAAAACCTTTACTGACCAGGTAGTGTCGGGTGGCAGGTTACGCGTTAGAGTTTATGAACCATCTACCGACAGATTGTTAGTTGATGACCTTGTTCCGGGTTCGTTTACCTGGGTAAACGATTATGCCATGTATGTAGGTGATAAAGAAGCGCTGAACAAACAGCAACTTGAACTGACAAAGCGGAAAGTTTTGCCACTCCCACCCGAGCAGGATTTGTTTGTAGAATTCACCAAACCCATTTACAGCCAGGTAACAGGTAAATTAAACCGTTTCTTCAGTCGATATAATTAATTCTCCATCCCGATTTATCAGGAGAGACTAAAGGGTGATTGATTCTACTGTCCTACTTAAAATCTTTTACAATCTCGTTAACGCCCTCCAAAACATAATGCGGACGGTAAGCAAATTCGTGGATGGTTTGTTGGGTTGAAATACCCGATAGTACCAGGCAGGTGTCAATTTCCGCTTCGATACCGGCCACAATGTCGGTATCCATCCGGTCGCCGATAATGATCGTGTCTTCGCGTTGAACTCCCAGTTTTTTCAGGGCAATCCGCATCATCAGCGGATTGGGTTTGCCAACAAAGTAGGCTTGTTTGCCTGTAGCCAGTTCAATGGGCGATATCAGCGCCTTGGTGGCCGGAGCAATTCCATCTTCTATCGGTCCGCTAAGATCCGGGTTTGTTCCAATCAGGCGCGCTCCCCTGTTTACCAAATTCACGGCCTTTTCAATTACTTCGTAGCTGTACGAACGTGC
>DAOPJR010000039.1:0-28697 GCA_035399765.1 Draconibacterium sp.
CCTGTTTTCTCGAGAAAGTTGATGATCAGTGGAAAATAGTCTACAGAAGCCGGGTGAATACTTCAACCTATTTTCAACCTGACATATTTCTGATCACTGCCATTAATTTCGCAAAATCAAACGGGAAAAGTGCAGAAGAACTCGGTACTTTCACATCCAACATGGCAAAAGAAAGTTATAATCCTCAACTTAGTCTTGGAGGCCTGGCCAACAATGTTCGTTCAAACTGGGGCATATTTGTTAATCAGGATAATATGAAGACAATTGAAGAAGATGAAAACCATGTAGTATTACAATTTACCGATTTTCTAAATAACTTAAAGAACAACGGTCCGATCTATAATGTAAGTTATAGTGACTACATCTCATTTTTCAACGAAGTATTTAAGGGAATTGCTGATCATTTGGGTTATGTCTACGCTCAGGAAACCGTACCAAATGGTGTTGAAATAACCATTACTAAAAAATAATATAAGGAGACCATGTGTCTCCTTTTTTGTTCAAACTAAAAATCAGGAAATCATGAAAAACCTATTTATTATTTCAATCATTCTTTTTGTTGCTGTATTCTCCTATTCTCAGACAGCAGTCACTGTTCCTGAAATTCCTTTGGAAAATAAATATGGATTAGCACGTGCGTTTATGTATAATAATATGTGTACAGCTATCAATATTGCTAAAACGGAAGGTAAAACTGCAGAAGAGTACGGTATTTTATTAGGAAATCTATATAAAGCATCATGGCCGGAAGAAAAAGGTTTTGAGGAATTTGCACAAGACTGTATTTATCATTTGGTATGTCTTTCCGGCAAAATGGATAGCGAAAGTCCTTCTGTCGACTTAACGAATCAATCCGAAAATAAGATTGTTTTTGCGGTAAGTGATTTGCATCCTAATTTATTTGAACAAGGAGAAATGTGGGGAACATCCTTTGAAGAACTGATTCAGTGCTGGGAGGCAGTCTATAATCAAATTGCTGGCAAATATAATTTAAGCTACACTATGGAAACCGATGAAAACAAAGTAATTGTCACAGTAAAGAAAAATTAATCGTCATGAAAAAAATAACCTTTTTATTAATCACAATTTTATTCTTTGAATTTACTGCGAATGTAACTGCACAAGAAAAAAATGAACAGCTCTGGTATTGCTGGGAAGAAACCGTAAAACCGGAAATGATTGACCAATATCTGGAATTAAGTAATGATTTTCTGGAGTTATACAAAAGTGAAAATTTTCCTTTTGCGATATACACCTGGCAGGCTCAACCTTTTGTTTATGAATTATGGACTCCTATTAATACACTTGCCGATATTGATAAAATCAGTGAAGCATCGATGAAAATTGTTGAAAAACTCGGAGATGAAAAATATGCTGCTTTTAACAACACCAAACTGTATAATCGGGAATATACCTGCACTATCAAAAATGACATATCATATAATCCCAAAAATCCTGATTACAATTTCAACGAACTGATTTATGAGCAATGCAGGATACTTTTTATAAAATCGGGGAAACAGAAAGAATACGAAGAAGCTCAAAAATGGATAAATAAGGTCCGAGAAGAAAAAGACTATGGCTGCTGGTTATTTACAGCAAGTGGGGGTTTCGGGTATGAAGAGCCATGCTACATCGTAATGAACGCAAATACCAATCGCGAAAATTCTATGAAAGCATTGGAGAAATTTCAGAAAGAAAACCAGGACATATGGAACAAATTTGTAAAAAAGATTCAACCCCTATTACGAAAACCACCTGTTGTTTACGACTGGCATTTATTAAAAGATCTTTCATATGAACCAATTGGGAATTAATAAAATGAAACTCAATTTACAAGTAATAAAACCGGAGTGATAGTTTTGTCTATCATCCTAGGTTGTATTGTTGTTTTACTGGCCGGTCAGGCGTTTTTATGTTTAAATTCTTCGATAAATGTTTTATTGCAATAGTTCTGAAGAAGATACCATGGAATAAAGAAACCGGATAAAAATATGAATGAGCAGATCTTGTCGATATAATTTGAATTGTTAATAAGTATTAGATTAATCAACATTCAGCAAAAATATATTGTGTCATATTAACACTATTCGTAAATTGTATTAAGAACAATTTGTGTGGGACAGTTCAAATTATGAAACGAATCCCGATCCGTCAGCTGACAAAGGGACAAGTTACATACGATACTTAAAATACCAACAATTTTAATCGTATGAAAAGTAAAAGATACAGTATCAAAACTATTGTTGTGATTATTTTGTGTTGTGTTGCTGCTGTATTGTTTTTTCCTGTTGCATCCAACGATAAGGAAATTTACAAAGCAGTTATTTTCGCAGCCATTGGTGTGGTAATCCTGATTTTATTATTCCTGATCAAGGTTCACGTTTTTGAATCAGATAAGCACACTCACATCGCAGATTAACCTGAGTTAATTCTTTCCAGAGCTATATTTCATCCATTTTTCAACCAAAGCCGGCAATTGCCTTTAACATTTGTTGTTGGTTTATTTTATTATCAGTTTAATATTTTCATTTTTGTAGAAAGATATAATCCAAATGAAAGCAAAATATTTTCTATTGGCTTTACTGGTTTTATTCATCGGTTTTCACATGCAAGCTCGTGAAAAATATGTGATTGTAATTCATGGCGGAGCCGGAGTGATGTCGAAAGAGAAGATGAGCGAGGAACGACGCGCTGAATACAAAGCAAAACTGGATGAAGCATTAAAGCTTGGGGAAGAAATGTTGAAAGCGGGTGCTGCAGCTACTGATGTGGTAGTAAAAGTGATTAATGTGATGGAGGATTCTCCACTTTTTAACGCCGGTAAAGGAGCCGTTTTTACCCACGACGGAGTAAATGAACTTGATGCTTCAATCATGGAAGGGAAAACCATGAATGCCGGAGCAGTTGCAGGGGTACGTGATATTAAAAATCCAATTAATGCAGCACGCGCCGTTATGGATCATTCAGAACATGTTATGTTATGCGGAGCCGGTGCTTCCGAATTTGCCAAACAGAAGGGACTCGAGATCGTTCCCAATAAATATTTTTTCACTGAAAGTCGTTATCAATCTCTGCAACAACTGCTGAAACAGGAACGCGAACGGGAGAAAAAAGACAACATGGGAACCGTTGGTTGCGTGGTGCTCGACACAGAAGGAAACCTTTGTGCCGGAACCTCCACCGGTGGAATGACAAACAAAAAGTTTGGACGGATTGGCGATGCCCCGATTATCGGAGCAGGAACATATGCAAACAACAAAACCTGTGCAATTTCGTGTACAGGGCACGGCGAATACTACATCCGGCTGGGATTTGCGCGCGACATTTCAGCAATGATGGAATACAAAAATCTTTCGGTTGACGAAGCATGTAAGGCAGAAATCAGCAAATTGGATGCAATGAAAGGCGATGGTGGTGTGATTGCCGTGGATGCTGAAGGAAACATTGCCCTTGAGTTCAATACCAGTGGTATGTTTAGAGGATACATTAAAGCATCGGGAGAAAAAGACATCGCTATTTTTAAAGACAACTATTAATTCAGAAAGAATTCGGGCTTCATGCTTCGATCTTCAGACATATAATTATGAAATTTCTGCTTCCAGGTTTCCTCTTTGCTCTTTTCGCGGTTGCCATTCCGGTAATCATACATCTTTTCAGTTTTAAAAGACATAAAACTGTTTATTTCAGCAATGTTGAATTTCTGAAAGACATTAAAAAAGAGTCGCGGAAGCAATCAAAATTAAAACAACTTCTTATTCTGGCAGCCCGGATTCTGAGCATCATTTTTCTGGTTTTTGCTTTTGCTCAGCCATATATTCCCACCAACCGCGATGCTCAAAAACAACCTAACCAACTCGTTGCCGTTTATGTGGATAATTCCTTTAGTATGAATGCGCTTTCGGAACAAGGACAATTGCTTGAAGTAGCCAGAAACAAGGCAGTAGAAATAAGTTTGGCTTATCCCGGCGGAACAAGATTCAGGTTGTTCACAAACGATTTGTTGCCCAAACACCAGCACGTTCTCAACCGTGAACAATTCATCCAGCAGGTTTCTGAAATCCAGTCATCTCCCAAAGTGGTACCGCTTTCGCTTATTTATAACCGATTTGCCAGCGAACACCTTGAAAATGCAGACAATACTGACAAAAACATTTATTTTATTTCCGATTTTCAGCGGTCTGTAAGTGACATCGCGAATTTTGAAAACTCTGATATTTTTAGTTATTATATGCCCCTGGCCCCTAACGAAGTCACAAATCTGTATATCGACTCGTGTTGGGTAGAAGAACCTGCACATCGCCTGGGACAGGAAGAAACCGTCTTTGTCAAAATCAGGAACAGTTCGAACCAGAATTATCAAAACCTGCCATTGAAACTGTTTCTCAATGATTCGCTGAAATCTATTACTAATTTTTCAGTGGAAGCGCAAAACGAAATTACAGCAGAACTTTCTTACAATAACAATTCAAGTGGGTTGCAGTTGGGAAAAGTAGAGATTTCCGATTATCCTTTCACTCACGATAACAACTGGCACATCAGTTATAACGTTGAGAAGAATCTGAAAGCGCTCGCCATTTTTAATAATACCGATGTTTCGAAAGAAGGACTCGCTTACATAAAAGCACTATTCGAGAATGACGATTACATTCTTTTGGATGAGATGAATGAGCAAAGCCTGCAGGTAAACCGACTGAATGAGTACAACACCATCTTCTTACTGAACCTGGAAAATTATTCAAGCGGATTTCTTAACGAACTTGAAAACGTGGTAAAAAACGGGACTTCTGTTGTTATCTTCCCCAATACAACCAACACCGGAATGACAAACAACCTGTTGTCTCAATTCAACGCCAACCGGGTGATTGGAATAGATTCAACTACACAGGAGATATCCACCATCGAATTCGACAATAACTTTTATAAAAATGTTTTCAAAAAACGGGAGCAAAATCCAATCCTTCCTGCAATCAAAGGGCATCTTCGGTTCGAAACACAAACTCAAACAGATGAGTTTGGTTTGTTAGCCTTTCAGAACGGTGATAAAGCATTGTCGCAGCTTAGTTACGGCGATGGCAAAGTATGGGTCTTCAGTTTTCCGCTTTCTAAACAGAACGGTGCTTTTGCACGCGATATCCTTTTTGTTCCCACACTTTATAACTTTGTACTAAACAGCTTGCCTAAACAGGAAATGTCATTCACTGTCGGAAAGAATACGTTTTTCAATATTCCGAGAAACATAACATTCAATCCAAACTCTACTTTTGAGATAGAGACCATTAAAACAGGAGAAAAGATCGTGCCCAACAACACCATCATCGGTAGGCAAACCCGCATTGAATTTGGTGACCAGATCAGCACCGACGGACAATATCTGGTGCTGAATGACGGGAAAGTTTTGGCATCAATGGCTTTTAATTACGACCGTAAAGAATCGGATCTGCGTTACCTGACAGAAACAGAATTGCAAAACAAACTGGAAGAACACTCACTAAAAAATGCTACGGTGGTAAAAGATGTAGATCGTAATTTCTCAGAAGTTTTCGGTGAACTCCAAAATGGCAAGCAATTATGGAAATTGTTTGTGTTGTTGACTCTTTTCTTCATTCTCGCCGAAGTGCTGATCGCCCGGTTTTGGAAATAAACTGGATACGTGATTTGAGATACTAGATTCATGATGTGTGGAGCTTATTTAAGCATTTATGCATTCGAACTCTGAACTCTAAACTCTGAACTAACCTCTGCTTTGAAACACCAAATCCGTCATTGTTTTTTCATCCCAAAAATTGTATTTCTGCATTAAATTAAAAACTGAGTGAAATGACACAATTGACATCGAAGGATTACATGGCCAAAGAAGATAAATTTGGCGCTCATAACTATCACCCACTACCTGTTGTGCTGGCAAAAGGCGAAGGCGTTTTTGTATGGGACGTGGAAGGGAAAAAATATTTTGATTTTCTGGCTGCCTATTCTGCTGTCAACCAGGGACACAATCACCCAAAAATTGTAAAGGCGCTCACCGATCAGGCGCAAACGCTGGCGCTTACCTCAAGAGCTTTTTACAACAACGTGTTGGGTGACTGGGAAGAATACATGACCAAACTCTTTGGCTACGATAAAATGCTGCCTATGAATTCGGGTGCCGAAGCCGACGAAACGGCATTGAAACTTACCCGAAAATGGGCCTACAAAGTAAAAGGTATTCCGGCAAATCAAGCTAAAATAGTGGTTTGCGACGGCAACTTCCATGGACGCACAATTACAATTATCTCCATGTCGTCTGACCCGGATGCTTACAATCATTACGGGCCGTACACCCCCGGTTTTGTAAACATCCCGTATAACGATCTGGAACGTCTGGAAGCTGAATTGAAAGATCCGAATGTAGCGGGTTTCCTTGTTGAACCAATTCAGGCAGAAGCCGGTGTTTATGTTCCGGAAGACGGTTATCTGAAAAAAGCAGCCGAGTTGTGTAAAAAATACAATGTTCTGTTTATTGCTGATGAAGTACAAACTGGCCTGGCCCGTACGGGAAAGATGCTTGCCTGCGATCATGAAAATGTTCGTCCTGACATTCTGGTGCTTGGAAAAGCGCTTTCAGGTGGCATGTATCCGGTTTCGTGTGTACTGGCAGACGATGAAATTATGCTGACCATCAAACCCGGAGAGCACGGCAGTACTTATGGTGGAAACCCGATTGCAGCGAGAGTAGCCATGACTGCACTCGATGTGCTGCAGGAAGAGAACCTGGTGGAAAATTCTGAACGTTTAGGTAAGATCTTCCGTGATGAAATGAAAGCCATCGATTCACCGCTGATCGAGATTGTTCGCGGAAAAGGCTTGCTCAACGCAGTGGCCATTAAACCAACCAACGGGAAAACGGCCTGGGATGTTTGCCTGGCTCTAAAAGAAAACGGACTGATTGCCAAACCAACGCACGAGCACATCATCCGTTTTACTCCGCCACTTGTAATCACCGAAGAACAGATGATGGAAGCAATCGGAATCATAAAAAAAACATTTAAGGAATTTGAAGCATAATTTTCAATATTATCCCGAAGCCTATTCAGGATGATTTAAAAGGGGCTCGATTCTAAATCGGGTCCCTGTTTTGATTTAATCAATTTATAAGTTAAAAACTTATTGTCCGGCATTATCCCATAGTTCCCAGTAATCATATAAAACAGCGTTCATTTTCATTCAAATTATCTCTTCAGGGAAATACTCTCATACAAATACTTAAACAGCTGCTATGTTCCATGGAAAATCAACCTGGTATCTTATTTATTTTCATTATAAAGCTCCTTGTGCGAAAAGCTAATTTCACATTTGATATGTATGATTTCATGAAAAACCATAATTTTAGGAGTGTTATAAGTCATTGCAAGTCTTTTTATTAAAAATTAAAACGTAACTTAAATTTGCTGACAGATTTGTATGCAAATTACAATTTCATAATTATGAATTAATCAAATTGATCTGAGATGAATAAAAATATTCTGGATTATATTGATTTTGACAAAGTAAATAGATTACTGGAAGGCTTTAACCAATCAACAGGATTTGTTACTGCCATCTTAGACCTGGATGGCAAAATCTGGTCAAAATCGGGCTGGAGAAATATTTGCACGGAATTTCATCGCGTACATCCCGAAACGGCAAAAAAATGCACCATTAGTGATACTGAATTAGCTGAGAAATTAGCGGAAGGAGAAAAATATCATTTCTATAAATGTCTAAACGGTTTGGTGGATGTCGCGGTTCCCATTATAATAAATGGCAAACATATTGCCAATCTGTTTTCCGGACAATTCTTTTTTGAAGAACCCGACAAACATTTATTTATAAAGCAAGCTGAAAAATATGGGTTTAATAAAAAAACATATTTAGAAGCGCTTGAAAAAGTACCTGTAGTTTCAAAAGAGAAAGTAAAAACTGTAATGGATTTTTTGCTGAACATGACGTTACTGATCAGCGAAACAACATTTCAGAAATTAGAACAAATACAACTGAATGAAGAATTAAAACAAAGTGAAGAACGCTACCGGAACGTTATTGACATTTCACCCGATGCCATTATCATTCATTGTGAAGGAAAAATTGTTTTAGCTAACAATGCTGCAGTTCAACTTGTTGGGGCATCCGGGCCCGACGATTTACTTGGAAAATCCGCTATCGATATCATTCATCCCGATGACAGAAAAATGGCTTTAACCCTGATTATGAATTTGCTAAAAGACGGGGAACCTGCACCTTTGCATGAACAGCGAATGATTAAAATGGATGGTTCTGTTATTTTCGCTGAGGTTGCAGCAGTTCGAACTCATTTTAATGGGAAACCAGCTTCTCTCGTGGTTCTTCGCGATATTACTGAGCGTAAACTGGCACAGGAACAGCAGCAAAGAATGGCGCAAATGCTTGATTTAGCGCCAAACTCAATTATCATTCACGATTTTGACGGTAACATCTTTTTTGCAAATAAAAAGACACTTGAATTTCATGGGTATACCAACGAAGAATTTTCAAATTTTTCGTTAGGTGATCTAATTACACATGAATCTCTAAAACATATGCCTGAAAAAATGAATCTGATCAAAAAAGAGGGGCATTCTTCTTTTCAGGTTCAACATTTCAGAAAAGATGGTACAATCTTACCACTTGAAGTATCTGCGGCAACAACAAAATGGGATGATAAAAATGCTGTTATAAGTATTGGATCAGACATAACAGAACGAAGAAATCAAGAAAAAGCGTTACAGCAAAGCGAAGAAAAATTTAAGAATATATTCAGGAATTCGGTCGTAGGAATTTCAATAACTGACTTAGCCGGGAATTTATCGGTTAATAAAGCCTTTTCACAAATTGTAGGATATTCTGAAGAAGAATTAAACAACTCGAATTGGAGAAAATTTACCCATCCTGAAGATATAGATAAAAACAAAGATATTCTTGACTCTATTATCGCCGGTGAAATAAAAACAGCCCGATGGGAAAAAAGATACATTCATAAAAACGGAAATATTGTCTGGGTCGACATCAGCACAACACTTCAGCGAGATAACAATGGAAAACCACAATATTTTATAACTACAATAATAGATATCACCGCGAAAAAACTCGCTGAAGAGAATTTGTTTTCATCGAAGCAAATACTTGAAGGAATATTTAATACTTTGCCTGTTCGGATTTTTTGGAAGGACAAAGATCTGAACTACCTGGGTTGTAACAAGGCATTTGCAGACGATGCAGGATTTTCCAATCCGAAAGACATTATAGGAAAGAATGACTCTCAGTTAGTTTGGCATGATCAGGCAGATATCTACAATGCCGATGATATTCAGGTTATAAAAAGTGGCATTCCAAAATTGAATATAGAAGAACCTCAGACTACTCCCACCGGGGAAAAAAATACTCTCCTTACCAACAAAATACCTTTGTTGGATAATAATAATCAGGTTCGTGGGGTGTTAGGTACATATATGGATATTACGGAACAAAAGATCGCTGAAATTAAGCTTCAGGAAAGCTACAATCTTTTGAACAATTTAACATCAATGGTTCCTGGTGTTGTTTATCAATACCGATTATATCCCGATGGGCGTTCTGCATTTCCTATATCGAGTCCAGGTATGAATGATATTTATGAAGTTACACCTGATGAAGTAAAAGAAGATGCTTCCCTAGTATTTACGCGTATTCATCCTGATGATTACGACAGCATTGTTGAAACTATTAATGAATCGGCAGAAAAACTAACACTTTATCACAGCGAGTTTAGGGTAATTTTACCTAAACAAGGCCTTAGATGGAGAGTTTGCGATGCAAAACCTGAACGCCTCGAAGATGGAAGTACGCTTTGGTATGGAATTATTTCTGATATCACTGAACGAAAAAATGCTGAAAAGGAAATTATAAAGGCCAAAGAAAAAGCAGAAGAAAGTGATCGTTTAAAATCAGCCTTCCTGGCTAATATGAGCCACGAAATCAGAACACCTATGAACGGTATTCTTGGATTTACCAGTCTTTTGCAAGAACCTGCGTTAACCGGTGAACAACAGCAAGAATATATTGAGATTATTCAGAAGAGTGGAAATCGTATGTTAAATACGATAAACGATATTATCGATATTTCTAAAATTGAAGCAGGTCAAATGTCGGTTTCTGTTTCAGAAGTAAATATTACTGAAGAACTCAGCAATATTTATTCCTTTTTTAGACCCGAAGCACATAGAAAAGGACTTGATTTTATTTTAAAAAATGAACTTTCAGGAAATGAAACGCTTATTTATTCCGACCAAGAGAAATTACAGTCGGTATTAACCAACCTCGTTAAAAATGCTATTAAATTTTGTGATGAGGGAAGTATTAATTTTGGCTGTTCAAAAAAAGGAAATGAATTGGAGTTTTATGTAAAAGATACTGGTATCGGAATCCCCAAACACAGACAAAAAGCTGTTTTCGAGCGTTTTATACAAGCCGATATCGATGATAGAAATGCACATCAGGGATCGGGTTTAGGATTGACGATCTCGAAAGCCTATGTGGAGATGATGGGTGGTAAAATATGGATGGATAGTAAAGCGGGGCAAGGCACAGCTTTTTACTTTACTATTCCTTGTAAACCAATAACAAAAGAAAAAACCGATTTGGCACAAAAATTAAATTCGAATACGCCCTTCAACAAAATGTCAAAATTAAAAATACTTTTGGTCGATGATGATCAAGTGTCGGGAATGCTTATTAATGAAATGCTAAGCGACCTCTGCCAAAAATTACATATTGTAACGAACGGGATGGAGGCACTTGAATTTTGCAAAAACAATCCCGACATCGATGTAATATTAATGGATATTAGAATGCCTGTTATGGAAGGATATGAAGCTACACGCAAAATAAGAGAGTTTAATAAAAAGGTTGTTATTATTGCTCAAACCGCTTTTGCCTTATCCGGTGATCATGAAAAAGCAATAGAAGCAGGATGTAACGAGCACATTTCGAAACCAGTTATGCGCGATAACTTACTTTTATTACTGCAAAAGTATTTTAATTAAAAAAGTTAGCTTAGGCAATAAAATATCAATGAATCAGCTTTTAAAAGACTTATCCGACATGCGTTTCCCTGCAGAATGGGAGCCTCAGTCGTTTCTGCAACTCACTTTTCCGCATGCCAACAGCGACTGGGATTACCTACTGGAAGAAGCCACCGCTTGTTTTGTCGATATTGTAAACGCTGCTGCCCGCTTTCAGCCTGTACTGATCGTTTGTGATAATATTGAACGGGTGCGTACTTATTTCACTCAAACTCAAAACATCTATTTTGTGGAAGCTCCCTCCAACGACACCTGGGCGCGGGATCACGGCGGGATCACTGTTTTGGAAGATGGAAAAGCAATCATTCAGGATTATATATTTAACGGCTGGGGGGAAAAGTTTGAGGCTGAGCTGGATAATCAAATTACTCCCGTTCTTTTTAAAAAAGGTATTTTTCAGAACTGCGAACGAAAAAGTTTTGATTTTGTACTCGAAGGTGGTTCCATTGAAAGTGACGGAAAAGGCACCATTCTGACAACGACAGAATGTCTTCTGGAGAAAAACAGGAATCCACAGTATTCACAAACAGAAATTGAACAGTTATTAAAAGAAAACCTGGGGGCTAAAAAAGTGTTGTGGCTTGATCACGGCTTCCTGGCCGGTGACGACACCGATTCACACATCGACACGCTGGCAAGGTTTTGCGATGAGAATACGATTGCTTATGTGGGTTGCCACGACCCGGAAGACGAACACTACGAGGCATTGCGGCAAATGAAGAAACAGTTGCAGCAATTCACGAGTGTGGACGGAAAATCGTACAGGTTGGTTGAACTCCCCTTTCCTGGTGCATGTTTTGATGAAGATGGAAATCGTCTGCCTGCTACCTACGCCAATTTCACAATCATCAACGGGGCGGTGCTGGTACCTGTTTACGAGCTTCCACAGGATCAACAGGCATTGGAAATTTTGAAAGAATGTTTTCCTGAAAGAGAAATAATTCCGGTAAATTGCAGGGTTTTAATCGAGCAGCACGGTTCCTTGCATTGTGTTACGATGCAATACCCGAAACAAGTGAAGTTAAAGGATTAAGGATTAGTACAAAAAGTTAAGAATAATGAGTATACTGAAAGTTGGGATCGTACAACAACAACGTTCATCCGATAAAGCTGAGAACATGCAGAAAAGTATCGAAGCCATTCAGAAATGTGCCGCTTTAGGAGCCAAACTGGTGGTTTTACAGGAATTGCATGCCAGTCTGTATTTCTGCCAGGTTGAAGATGTTGATCTGTTTGACCTTGCTGAACCAATTCCCGGTCCTGACACAGAAGTCTTTTCAAAGGCTGCCAAAGAAGCCGGCGTGGTGCTGGTGACCTCCTTATTCGAAAAACGTGCACCGGGATTGTACCACAACACTGCAGTGGTTTTCGAAAAAGATGGAACAATTGCCGGGAAATACCGCAAAATGCATATCCCCGATGATCCGGCATTTTATGAAAAATTCTATTTCACACCCGGAGATTTAGGTTTCGAGCCTATACAAACTTCTGTTGGGAAACTTGGGGTACTGGTTTGTTGGGATCAGTGGTACCCTGAAGCAGCCCGTTTAATGGCACTGGCGGGAGCAGAAGTATTGATCTATCCAACAGCAATTGGCTGGGACCCTTCGGATACACAGGAAGAAAAAGCCCGCCAACTGGATGCCTGGATAATTTCGCAACGCGGACATGCCGTAGCCAACGGGTTGCCGGTAATCAGTGTGAACAGAATTGGTTTCGAACCTGATCCCTCAGGAATGGGAAGAGGTATTACCTTTTGGGGAAATTCATTTGTTTGCGGACCACAAGGTGAAATCATCGATCATCTTACTCCTGAATACGAACATGCAGAGGTGGTTGAAATAGATTTGAGACGTTCAGAAGACGTGCGTCGTATCTGGCCTTTCCTACGCGACCGCAGAATTGATGCTTACGAAGATTTACTGAAACGCTTTCGGGATTAATGAGCATAACTTAAGATATCTTAACATTTCTTTCCGAACAATTACCTTTAATAAGGGTTACCTTTACAATACAACCTTATAAACGCTTTCCGAGCGTATTTAAACCGCTAAAATTCTAATAAAATGACTGTAATTATCTTAATCTTAGGTATTCTGTTCGGGCTTACCTTGCAGTATGCCAGTCTGAACAAGTACAACACAATTAGTGGCATGGCTACACTCGAAAATCTCAGCGTTGCCAAAGCCATTGCGGTAGCCATTGGTGTCGGGGCTAT
This sequence comes from Draconibacterium sp., assembly GCA_035399765.1. Taxonomy (GTDB): domain Bacteria; phylum Bacteroidota; class Bacteroidia; order Bacteroidales; family Prolixibacteraceae; genus Draconibacterium. The sequence goes on from DAOPJR010000039.1 coordinate 13,312, forward strand.
TTTAGTAAATATTGAAATTGGATTGGGGCTTGCATCCTACCACGTTAAGCCACTTATAGTAGGTGGTATTGTTTTGGGTGGTATTCTTTTCGGAATGGGAATGGCAATACTGGGGTACTGTCCCGGAACACTGGCTGTTTCACTAGGCGAAGGAGCATTGGATGCCCTCGCAGGTATTGTTGGAGCTTTACTTGGAGGTCTGGCTTATACGCTGTTGCTTCCTTTCATTAAAGAAATATTGGGACCTGATTTGGGTACGCATTCGTTGCAGACTGCAGTAAGTTCTAAAGTAGTATTTTATATTCTTATTTTTATTATTGGTGCCATTTTTATCTGGGTAGCTTTCTGGATGAATAAAAAGGAAAAAAATACCAACAACCGTTGGCTTTACGCGGGAATTGCACTGGCTGTGCTCAATGTTATTGTATTCCTGCATGTTGCAACCGACCGTATCATTGGCGCCTCAACAACCTATCCGTACCTCGCCGACTTGCTGACAGGAACGACCCAAAACGATTATTTTACAAAAATTCAAAAACCCGGAAACTGGGAAGCAATTTTCCTTGCCGGAGCTTTTCTTGCCGGATTGATTGGATCGCTTGTGAAAAAAGACTTCAAAATTAAGTTGATTCACGAAAACTGGGAAAAATACAAGGGCCACTCTTCTGTTAAACGAGTAATCTGGGCTTTTGTCGGTGGTTTTATTCTGCTTTTTGGAGCACGAATGGCAGGTGGTTGCACCAGCGGACATATTCTTTCAGGTGGGATGCAACTGGCTTTCAGCAGCATGGTGTTTGCTGTGGTCGTTTTTGCCAGTCTCCTGGTCACCGGAAAGTTCTTCTACAAAAAATAAGGAAGTTGCACAGAAATGGAAGTTGCAAACAGCAGTGAAAATACGAATGTTTCCTGCTTTATATATTTTTGGATAGTGATTTCCCCTTTATCAGTTTCAACGATAAAAATCCTGCAAGAAAAATGGTAATTGTACCAATTACAATGATGAGATTGCTATGGAAAGGGCTTTTAAAAGCTAATCGTTCTCCTTCTTTAAAATAAAGCGGCGACAAGCTCATCCAGATAATAACAAGCACGCCGATTATCACGCCGATGGCGGCATCGATATTTCTTGCTTTCCGGGAAAGGAAGGCTAATAAAAACAGGCCCAACATACCACCACTAAAGATCGATGCCAGCGACCACCAGGCATCCAGCACACTTTCAACACCTACCAGTGAAAGAGAAACAAGAATTCCCAAAACTCCGAAGATAAGCGAAGCAGAGTACAACACTTTCATGGATGATTTTTCATCCGCATTTTTATTGAAATATTTCTGATAATAATCAGAAAGAACAATAGTAGCAGAGCTGTTGATACTCGTGGAAACAGTACTCATACCTGCAGCAAATATCGAGGCAATAAGCAGCCCTGTTAAACCGGTGGGTAAACCATTTACAATAAAATGCGGAAATACTTTATCGCCGTCAATTCCGGCAGGAAGCAGATCGGGCTGAGCTGTGTAATACGAAAACAATGCTGTTCCAATGTAGAAAAAAACAATAGAAACCGGAACATAAAGCAAGGCTCCAAACAGTGCGGATGATTTGGCCTTTTTCTCCGAACTGGTTGCCATATAACGCTGTACATAATTTTGGTCTATTCCATAGTTCTGCAGGTTAATAAACAAACCGTAAATCAAAACTACCCAGAAAGTCGATTCTGATAGGCTGGCACTAAAACTCCCCAAATTGAATTTGTGGTTTGCTGCAGCTATTTCAAGAACCTGGGCGGGGCCTTCGGGCATTGAAAAGGTTAAAACGGCAGCACAAACAAGTGCTCCTGCAATCAGAATAATTCCCTGGATGGCATCTGTCCAAACAACCGCCTGAATTCCTCCCAAAACAGAATAAACCGTAACCGCGATTCCTGTAACAATAATGATCGTTCTGATATTCCATCCAAACAGTGCATTCAATGGTAGCGCCAATAAAAGTAGAATGGCACCTGTTCGCATTAACTGGGTTAAAATATAACACAGCGAAGCATAAATTCTGGCCCAGCTACCAAAACGAACCTCAAGATAATGATAGGCAGAAACGCTAGCGAGGCTCCGGTAGAGGGGCACAAAAAACTTAGCAGCCAAAATAGCTGCTACCGGTATGGAAAAACTAAAAACCAGCGCATTCCAGTTGCTTAAATAAGCTTTCCCGGGCAGGGCCAGAAAACTGATACTGCTTACAAAAGTGGCAAAAATCGACATACCCACAACCCACGCAGGAAGTTTCCCTCCCCCGGTTGTAAACTGGCTCGATGTTTTGTTTTTCAGAAAAAAACTGGCTCCAAAAACGACATTTCCAAGGGTAATAATTATAAAAACGACTAAGTCAGTTACGGGTAATTTCATTTGGTTTGCTCTATTGATTCACCGGATAACGACACCTCCTGGTTACCGTTTCATCCTATTTTCAATTATGCGGTTTAATATAATCATTTCTTTAGTGAATTCGGACCTGGCTTTGGTCAACTCTTTTATATTCTTTAAAAGTTGTTGATAGAGTGCTTCTTCACAATTGCTAAAAGCTGGGCAATTTGAAACAGCTAAATCAAAAAGCCGATTTCATTGAAGATGCTACCTATTTTTCACTCATGTCTTTAATTTGATCAACGATTTCTCGGAAACTAAGCACATAACCACTATTTTTAGTGCAATAACTAAAGCCAGTTAAAATGAAATCCATTCTACTCTTTCTGACACTGATACCGTTTTTCGCTTTCGCCCAAACCGTTCAACCGAAAACCCCTGACGAAGTGGTCGAGCAGATCAAAAAATACCTTACCTGCGACTGGCTCAGTGAAACCGTGGATGTGTACAAAGCCGGCGATCCGCAAACGCTGCTGAAAGGAATTGCCGTGTGTATGTTTGCCGATATGCCAACACTGGAAAAAGCTGTGGCGCAGAACTGCAATTTTATCATTACGCACGAACCCATTTTTTACTCGCACCTCGACGGCACCGAAAACCTGCAGGACGACCCGGTTTTTCGTCAGAAAATGGATTACATTGAAAAGAACAAACTGGTGGTTTTCCGTTTCCACGACCATATTCACATGACGCAGCCCGACGGGATTTACATTGGAATGATTGAAAAACTCGGGCTGGAACCCTACTCGGTGGATGGTTCGCTCACAAATTATCAACTGCCGAAACAAAGCATTAAAGAATATGCCGGGACACTGAAAAAACAACTGGGAGTGGCAACCGTCCGCGTAATTGGTAATCCGGATATGGAATTCACAAAAATGGGGCTGGCTGTTGGTGCTCCGGGCGGTTCACGCCACATAAAAATGCTCGAAGGTGATGATGTGGAAGTGATAGTAGCCGGTGAGGGAACCGAGTGGGAAACCTATTCGTATGTGAACGACGCTTCGTATCAGGGCAAGAAAAAAGCGGTGATTTTTGTGGGGCATGTAAAATCGGAGGAAGCCGGGATGAAATACTGCGCCGAATGGCTGAAAGGTTTTATTTCGGGAGTGCCCATCCATTTTATTGAAAACAGACCAAATTTTTCAACTCTGTAAACCCAATTACATGACCGGAACCGTCGGACTGATCACTGTTTTGCTGATCTCGGTGCTGTTTATCATCCTCGGGACAACCAAATTCAAAATACATCCTTTTTTGGTGTTGTTGCTGGCTTCATACCTGGCGGGTGCGCTGGCCGGACTTCCCGCCACCGAAATCGCCTCGATCATTACCACAGGTTTTGGAAACATCATGGCCTACATTGGGATTGTGATCATTCTTGGAACGATCATCGGGACTATCCTCGAGAAATCGCATGCCGCGGTAAAACTCGCCGAAATTGTGCTAAAACTGGTAGGGAAACGCTTTCCCGGGCTGGCGATGTCGATCATCGGCTACCTGGTTTCCATTCCCGTATTTTGCGACTCGGCTTACATCATTCTGTCCTCGCTAAAAAAATCGATACAACAGAAAACAGGCAAGCCTTCGGTGGCGCTGTCGATTGCGCTGGCAACAGGTTTGTATGCCACGCACACCTTTGTACCGCCCACACCGGGACCAATTGCTGCGGCCGGAAACCTGGGCCTCGAAAACCAGCTCGGGCTGGTGATTCTTTTCGGACTGGGCGTGGCACTGGTAGCCATGCTCACGGGTTATTTCTGGTCTGTTTTTGCCGGAAAACATTACACTTCCACCGAAGACACCGAAGAAATTACGGTGAATACAAGCCATGATCTTGTTCTCCCTTCTGGAATAAAAGCCCTCTCTCCCATCCTGGTACCGATCATTCTGATTGCGCTGCGTTCGGTCGCGACCTATCCTTCGCTGCCGCTGGGTGAAGGTTTTATCTATAATATGCTAAATTTTACCGGACAGCCCGTTAATGCGCTGCTGATTGGTCTGTTCCTGGCTTTCCTGCTTTTCCCGAAGTACGACCGCGAAACGCTCACCGGCTGGATTGGCGAAGGAATAACTGCTGCCGCTCCCATTTTGCTGATTACCGGGGCGGGCGGCGCTTTCGGAGCCATCCTGAAGGAAACGCACATTGGCGAAACGCTGGGCAGCCTGCTGGCTGATTATCAGCTGGGCATTTTCCTGCCCTTCCTGGTGGCGGCCGCCTTTAAAACCGCGCAGGGTTCTTCTACCGTGGCACTGGTAGCTACCTCGGCGCTGATTGCCCCGCTGCTGGCAAGCATTGGCCTCGACTCGCTGTATGGAAAGGTACTGGCCGTAATGGCCACCGGAGCAGGTGCCATGACGATCTCGCACGCCAACGACAGCTTTTTCTGGGTGGTGACCCAGTTCTCGGGAATGGATGTTAAAACCGGTTACCGAACACACACCACCGCAACGTTTTTACAGGGCACCGTAAGCATGGTGTTTATTTATATCCTGTCCGTATTTTTTAGTTAATCAGTCTGAAAAATAATTTTTTATAATTACTTTAGTATACTAATAAATAACCATTTAATCCGCACCCAAATGAGCATAAATACACTGAACAAAATGAAACACTTTAGAAAAAAACTCAGGTTATTCCCCAATTTGGATTTATAATCCAAAGTTTTGGGTTCCACGTACATTGGCAGTAAGCTTAAAAGACAAACTACAATGATAAAAGAATTAATAAGAGATATTGCTTTTGACAAAATAACAGTCTCACAAGCACTAACAAGAGCAAAGTTGATTGCACACCAAATAAAGAATGACACATTTAAGAGTTGGTTAAACAAGGAACTTAATGGTTATGACTTTGATGACTCTTTGCTACCAGACTACAGAAAAATTTGGGCTGAGATACATTTAACAGCTGAATTTCCATATGGCAGAGTACAAACATTTCCTGTAGTATTTCCTGATAATCGACAAGAAATAGAAGAGCTATTAAATTATCATAGAGTAATTGAACCAATCTCAATTGTAGAACAAAACATAGGACAATTAACAGAAGGGAAAGGCTATATTAGTTTAACTGGCGGACAAGTACAGTTAGTCGGCGAACTTTACAAAGAACAAATCCAACGTTATCGTGGTGTAATTAGAAGCGGTCAAAGGACAATTGGGAAAGCACAACTCGCTAACATTGTGGAATTGACAAAACAAAATTTAATTGATACTTTACAAGACTTAGAAGAACAATTCCCAGAAATAGATAACAAATACATTATGAACGAAGAGAATAACAAAAAAGTCCAAAATATTATAACCAACAATATTTATGGAAATAACAATCCTCTGAATGTTACAGCCGGTGAGAATATTAAACAAGGCGACATAAATTTGACTATTAATGAAACACAATTCGAGAAGCTAAAAGAATTTGGGGTTCAAGAAGCAGAACTTCAAGAGTTAAAGACTTTAGACAATGAATCACCAAAAGGCAATCCTGACAGAAAAGGAAAAATAATGGGTTGGTTAGGAAAAGTTACCGCTTCATTGACCGCGAGGGGAATTTACGACACAATACCAAAACTTGTTGAATTTGTAGGTGACTTAATATAAAGCCTACTGCCAACACAGTACATATTGCAGGGCGGGGTTCGGTGGTACGCCAACTGCGCCCCGATAACATGTACCAACTGTTATGTTTAATTTTAAATTCGAATAAACCTTTTAACAATAAAATATGAAAAACCTTAAATACATTCTCTTTTCATGTTTCTTGTTTTCTTCCATTGCTGTTTTTTCACAAAAGAATGAAGTAAGAATAAGTGGTGAAATCTCACACCTTTTTCACGACCTAAACTTACCTAGGATAGATGAGTATCAATATATAAATCCAAAAGGAATTGAATTTGCATATTTTTACAGCTTACAAAATGATTGGAAAATTGGAACAAGTTTGTTTTATAATTGGAGTACCTTCTATACTCATTTAGATGAAAAATACGATAGTAATGAAAGCGGTATTTCAATTCTTTTCAAAAAAAGATTCCATACTTCCAATAATCAAAAGAGCAATTGGACATTTAGTTTTGGTTCATACAACGGTGCTGCGAGTAATATTACATTTTATTATAATCATAGAGGCGATTATTGGAGTAAAGTTGATAACTGGGATGAAATGCCTGACAGCTTTAGTGAAAAGTTTTTTTCCGATTTATATACCGATATTGGATGGGTAAGAAATTTTAAGAATTTTGGAATTATTTCACTTTCACCTTTTATCAAATATCGAATCATCAAGAATAATATGAATGACAAATACACAGGATTACAATTTGGTATGAAGCTAAATTATTCCTTTTGTTTTTAAAGAAACTGCAAGAAATCTCCAAAATAAAGTTGAATGACGCAGATTGAGAATGGCAAATTTTGTAAAAAGAAAATACGAAATAAAAAACTAAACCCCTCGCTGGCGCGGATTTACAATCCGTGCTTTGGTCGAAAGACAGGCAAAAATTAATAAATACAACCAATGTCCTGTGTGAAATAAAAGAAGTTTTATGAGCCGGATGAAGCAGGTTTGGTTTTCAGGGCCGAAGACTATGTTTATAGCAGTGTGGTTGATTATGCCGGCGAAGAATGGCTGCTGGATGTTATTGTCGGAAAGCAGCTTTTAGCAATGGTACAGAGGAGATTATTAAAGTTGAAGGAAAAGTACCTAATACTAAAGGAACAATTAACTTTGAATCAGTTGGGAAAAAATATCTTTTGTTGCGATTTTCAAGATTAGGTTCAATTAATAAATAATGATAAATGCAAAGAATTGTATATGGCAGACGGGTTTCGTACGGTGCGTATTTTGCGAGCAACATAAACACCTGATTTTGTGAGGTATTCAATTCTTAAAATCGAAAAATAAATATGTTTTACACACTGAAATCATTTGCAAAGTTGATCGTAATTCTGTTGGTAGCCGGATTATTTTCAATTGTCAACGCACAGGAAACAAAACCTTTAAACCTCAATAAACCTGAACGCGAACAATGGTTTACCGACCTGGGATTTGGAATGTTTATCCACTGGAGCATGGATGTTCAACTCGGCATGGTGATCAGTCACAGCATGGTTGGAGCATCCGCTGACTACCTCGACCGCTATGTTCATGAACTTCCCAAAACCTTCAACCCTGTGAATTTCGATGCCCGGCAGTGGGCAAAAGCAGCCAGACTCGCGGGTATGAAATACGTGGTTTTTACCACCAAACATCACAACGGCTATTGCATGTTCGATACACGGACAACCGATTTTGGCATCATGAACAGCCCCTATGGCAAAGATGTCACACGGATGATTGTGGATGCCTGTCGCGAAGAAGGGTTGGCTGTGGGCCTGTACTTCTCACCCGATGATTTTCATTTTCTTTATCAGCAGGGCACACTCATTTCGCGGACGCGGAAGGAGGCACTGGCAAGTAACAATCCGGAGCTAAACGAGTTTGTAAAAAAGCAAATGCGGGAGCTGATGACCAATTATGGCAAAATCGATATCGTGTTTTTAGACGGAATGGAACAATTCGCGAAAACAGAGCTCGCAAAGGTATGCTGGGAAATTAATCCCGATGTGGTAGTGACCCGCGGAGCAATTGAAACCCCCGAACAAGAAACGCCCGAAGCCCCGATCCCTTCACCCTGGGAGGCATGCTACACTTTTGGCGACCAGTGGCAGTACCGCCCAACCAACGAACATTACAAAACAGCAAAGGACGCTATCCTCGAACTGATCGATATAAAAGCAAAGGGAGGCAATTTTTTACTGAACTTCGGACCCGATGCGCTTGGCAATTTTCCGCCTGAACAAGCGGGTGTTCTCAATGAAATTTCGTTGTGGATGTTTATTAACCGGGAAGCATTCGATCATACGATCCCTCATAAAATTGTTCGCGAGGAGAATATGTGGTTTTTAACATCAAAAGACAGGAAAACCGCTTACATCTTTATTAATGCCAATAACTGGAAATTTGGCGAACGCAGGGAATTCAATATAAAAGCGTTCAGGGCTTCCGAAAAAAGTCAGATTTCGGTTCTGGGGCACAATGGAAAGGTTCTGGAATACGATCAGGAAGCCAACCCTGCTCCCACTGTTAAACAAACTGGCAATGGGATGGAAATATCGGTAATGCGGGCTCAAAGAATCTACAACGACCGCAAATGGGACAATCCGGTCGTGGTTAAAATAACTGATTTGGATGAATAATAAGCGGTCGTTAACCAAACCTTTCGCAAGATTTGTAATTGATTTTGTATTGTCAGTCAACCCGACATTTTGAAAATAAACTAAAACAAAGAACTATGCAACCTATAATCGATCATATCCAGATTACCGTAAAAGACCTGAAAGCAGCAGAAGCTTTTTACGACCGTTTTCTGCCCATTCTGGGTTTTGATATCAGTCGGAAAGTGGAAGCCCGAATCAAAGCTCATGATTTTCACGTGATCGAGTACACTCATGACTTGCTGGCTTTTGCGATCACTTCACCACGCGAAGCATTTAAAAATGACTTGGTTAACCGCCGAAAACCGGGTTCGCTGCATCACCTCGCTTTTAAAGCTGAAACGCGCGAAGAAGTAGACCGTGCTCATCGGCAATTGCTTGAAATCGGTGCGCAGATTGTTTCAGAACCTCAACTTCATCCTGAATACGGCGATCATTACTATGCTGTTTATTTTAAGGATACGGAGAATATCAAATACGAGATTGTTTGCAACAAAGCAGAATAACAGGAAAATCATATTCTGAACTATGAAGCTCTCTGTGAATTTCCTGAGGTACTTTGTGGAATGAAGTAAATGAGTGATTGAGTGTCTGAGGAAAAGATTCAAAGCGATGTTGGATATTGAGTTCTGGATTCTTGGAACTTATTTCACCCCCTCCGCCCTGATCCGTCAGTTGACGGACAGGTCTCGTCCCCCTGAAAAGGGGACAAATTTTGCATAGAAAGTTTTTGTTTCTGGATACGTGTAGCTTGTGACTATTGACTAACGACCAACAACTATCTACCTCTCAGCAATCACAAACCGCGGAACTCCTTTTACACGGTCGCGCTTTACCTCGTAGTTTCGGGTATATTCAATAACAGAAACGCCCTGATTGATGTATCCTCCAAGCTGTGAGTATTTCTCGAAATGGTAAGTACCCTGGATAAGCGGCACGTGGAAATATGGGAGACAAGAAGCAAAATCCTTTCCGTAAGCCAGCAAAGCCTCCATAAAATACGAAGTTACATCGTAGCCCTGCATGCCAAAATTATCCGGTTCGGTGCCAAAGTTATCCTTAAAACGCTGGATAAAACGAATGGTCGCTGGTGCCGAATAATCAGTCCAGTATGGCGCAATGTATTTCAGTTTCAGGTTGTAATAATGGTCAAGTTGAATACTCTGGTAATTTGGAAAACGGTTTGCCCCGATGAGTGTAATCGAATATTCGCTGGCCAGGTTGTTTACGTTGGAAATGGCAATACTCAAACTCCCCTCATCCGACGACGGGATGTACACCACATTCTCCTTGCTTTTCGACATGATGCGACGTAGTCCGAACGGACCTTCTGCCTTGAAATCGTAAATCGTAAAATTCACCCCGTTCCGTTCACTCATCAAACCGGCGTTCACAAACTTTTCCTGTAACAGCGTAACTATCTTCCCTTCCGGAGTATTCGAATAATCCTGGGTTTTCAGGATAATAAAATTACTGTTATAATATTCTTCGGCCACCATATCGGCAGTTTCGGCTGCCAGATAATCGCGGGAAGGGTTCACCTGAAAATAATACGGGTTGCTATTGATCAGGCTCGACTGAGAAGCCAGCGGCGATACGATAGGAATGCGGTTTTTAGCTGCAATTTGCGACACTTCCGACTGAACATCGGGATAAATCGGTCCAATGATCAGGTCTGTTTCCAGAAAGGACGGATCATTAATGAACTGACGGATGAAATTGGCATTGTGCTGGGTATCAAACACGTGCAGGTCTACTTTCACTCCCTGGTTTTTCATGTCTTCGATGGACAGCAAAACTCCTTCGTAAAACTGGATGAAGTTTTCGGTGTTTCCATAAAACTTCTTAAACAATTCTTTTCGTTCCACCTCAATTGTGGTATCCTGAATATCGCTTAAGAGATCGGTATTTGTATTTTCAGGCAGCAGTGTGTCGACCACGTCTTCCCGGTTCAAAGTGTCGTTGGCTTCGAGATACAAAGGCAGGAACAGTGCAATGTCGTATGTTTGATGCTTGTAGATTCCACTTTGATCAGGCTGGCAGCTCTCCGGGATTTCCATCGGAACTTCAACCTTGTAGTATTCTTCCTTCACCGTTTCTGCCGGTTGACTCACAAATTCCGTAGCATTATTGGTGTCGGATTCTACACGGTTTTCTTCCTGAATAGTCGGAACCAGGATGGTTTCTCCGGCAACCAGGTTTCGATGATCGAGAACCGGATTAAACTTTTTCAGATCGAGAACGCTCACATGATATTTACTGGAAATTCCATAAAGTGTTTCTCCCCGTTGTACTTCGTGTTTTTCAAACGAATCGTCGTTAACAACATCCAGTACATCAATCTCGTCATCTTTCACCGGGATTTTAATAACAGCCCCGGCTGGAAATCCTGTATTCAGGATCGGGTTAAGCGCTTTCAATTCCTCTTCAGAAACGCCGTAACGACGGGTGGTTCCCCACAGTGTTTCACCCGACTCAATAATGTGTTCAAAATATTTTCCGGATGAAACCGAAGAGCGGGGTGCTGCAACAGCAGTTAGTTGTTCCCCTTTTTGCGGGATTCGAAGTATCTGTCCGGCTTTTAAATTCACGGCATCCGGATTCAGGTGCAGAATTTCGGCTTCGGTAATATTGTATCTTTTTGTTAGTGAATACAGCGTTTCTCCCGATGCAACACGGTGTTCCACTATCTTTTCTCCCTGTGCAGACGACTGATCCGAACCGGATGAAACATTCTGGGTCGTTTGATTTTGCTTATTCCAGAAAGGAATCTGAAGACTGGTTCCTTTTTTCAATCGTTTGATACTTGGATTATAATCGTACAATTCCTCCACAGTGATATCGTATTGTTTGGCAATAAAATAAGCTGTTTCGTTTTTCGACTTTATTTTATAATTGATAAAACCATCCGGATTTTTTCGTTTTTGATCGTTGTTTGTGCTGAGGTCAATCGAGGTGTCAAAAGGAATTTTAATAACATCGCCAATGCTGGGTCCCTTTGCCAAACCAGGATTTAAACGTTCCAGTTCAGAACGATCCATCTTGTACTTTTTAGTCAGCGAAAAGATGGTTTCTCCTGTTCTGATTTGGTGAAGAATATATTGACGACTGTCCTCTGTTACAATTTTATCTTGTTGGTTTTGAGCATGCGAGTGTTCAGCCAAAATAATAAGCAGGAAAAAAAACAGAATGTTCAGAATGTACTTCATTGATATACTGCTGGATTAAAACGCTTCAAAAATAACAAATAATAGCCAACTCAAAAGGTAAACGTTTCAATTTGAAGTTAATTTTACTTAACGTCGGAATGCTTGTGGATAAGTGAGTATCTTGTTAACAAGCTGGTCATTTTACCAGCGAAAAGCACGTGTTTTGAACCGATATTTATACTTTTGTGCATTCACTAAATTAAAGTAGTTCAGATGCAAGAAAAGATTTTAATCCTTGATTTTGGTTCACAATATACACAACTGATTGGACGCAAAATCCGCGAGCTGAATGTTTACTGCGAAATCCACCCATACAACCATCATCCAGAGATTGATGAGAGCGTAAAAGGCGTGGTGCTTTCGGGTAGTCCTTATTCGGTTCGCGATGAAGATGCTCCGCACCCTGATTTGAGCGATATCAAAGGCAAACTGCCGGTTTTGGGAATTTGCTACGGCGCCCAGTACATGGCTCATTATTTTGGCGGCGAAGTAGCTCCTTCCAATTCACGGGAATACGGACGGGCCAACCTGGGATACATCGATCACGATGCCTTGCTTTTTAAGAATATCAAGCTGCACACGCAGGTTTGGATGTCGCACGGTGACACGATTGTGACTTTGCCAGCGAACTACAAAGTGATTGCCAGCACCGAAGATGTAAATTATGCCGCTTATAAAGTGGACAACGAAAATACCTGGGCTATCCAGTTTCATCCCGAAGTATATCACACTACCGAAGGAAAGCAACTGCTCGAGAATTTTGTTTCTGATATTTGTGGTTGCAACCAAAACTGGACTCCTGATTCGTTTATTGAGACGACGGTACAGGAACTAAAGGACAAACTGGGCAACGATAAAGTGGTACTCGGACTTTCAGGCGGAGTTGATTCATCGGTAGCCGGTGTGCTTCTGAACAAAGCCATCGGGAAAAACCTGACTTGCATTTTTGTAGACAACGGTCTTCTTCGTAAAAATGAATTCGAAGATGTACTGCATTCTTACCAGGATATGGGTTTGAACGTTATCGGAGTGGATGCACGTCAGAAATTCTGGGACGATCTGGCAGGAATAACTGATCCGGAACAAAAGCGAAAAAGTATTGGCCGTAATTTTATAGAAGTTTTTGATGAAGAAGCACATAAAATACAGGATGTAAAATGGTTGGCACAGGGAACTATTTACCCTGATGTAATCGAATCGGTTTCGGTAAATGGCCCGTCGGCAACCATCAAATCGCACCACAATGTGGGTGGACTTCCTGATAAGATGAAACTAAAAGTGGTAGAACCTTTGAAGTTGCTCTTTAAAGACGAAGTTCGTCGCGTGGGAGCTGCCCTGAACATTAAGAAGGAATTGTTGGGCCGCCACCCTTTCCCGGGCCCCGGATTGGGGATTCGAATTCTGGGTGATGTTACTCCGGAGAAAGTACGGATACTGCAGGAAGCGGATGCTATTTTCATCAACGGACTAAAAAAATGGGGTTTGTACGATGAAGTGTGGCAGGCAGGCGTCATGTTATTACCTGTTCAGTCAGTTGGCGTAATGGGTGACGAAAGGACCTACGAAAATACGGTTGCACTTCGGGCGGTGACCTCAACTGATGGGATGACAGCTGACTGGGTACATCTACCTTACGATTTTCTGGCAAAAATGTCAAATGAAATTATCAATAAAGTTCGAGGTATTAATCGCGTTGTTTATGATATTAGTTCGAAACCCCCGGCAACAATCGAGTGGGAGTAAACGTTTAACATTTTAGATTTGCTCTGCTTGTTGCAAATCCACAAAATATTTGATTATGATAAGAGTGAGAAATTTAAAATTAAACCGCTTTGGCATTGGATTTTTAATGCTTGTGTTTGTATTGCCCAATGTCGTGAAAGCACAGGAAACGGTTCAGGAAAACCAGCTTAAATTTGCACGTTTACTGCGCCTGGTTGAAGGTTATTATGTGGATACTGCCAATATTACCAAGCTTACCGAAAATGCCATAGTAAACCTTTTAAGCGAGCTCGACCCCCACTCTACTTACATTTCGAAAGAAGAAGTGGAAAAAATGAACGAACCACTAAAAGGAAATTTCGAAGGAATTGGTATCTCATTCAATATTTACAAAGATAGTTTACTGGTTACTTCCATTATTGCAGGTGGCCCATCGGAAAAAGTCGGGCTGCGCGAAGGCGATCGGATCGTAGATGTGGATGGGAAAAATATTGCCGGAATTGGCTTGAAAACTTCCGACGTTTTTGATTTGCTGCGTGGGGAGAAAGGAACCGAAGTTAATCTAAAGGTTTTCAGAAAGACAGAACCAGAACTTCTTGGTTTTAAAATCATACGCGATAAGATTCCTATTTTCAGCCTGGATGCTTCTTATATGATTGATAACACAACAGGGTATATTAAACTGAATAAATTTGCAGCCACTACAAACGAGGAGTTTGAGACGGCGATGAATAACTTGAAACGTGATGGCATTCAGAATCTGATATTGGATTTACGTGGAAACGGAGGTGGCTACCTGAAATCGGCTATCGAAATTTCTGATCAATTTCTGGGTGGCGGTGAACTGGTAGTTTATACCAGTGGGTTGCATGATCCAAAACGAGAATACGATGCTACCTCTGCCGGAGATTTTCAGAGTGGGAAACTGATCGTTTTGATTGATGAAGGTACTGCTTCTGCCAGTGAAATTGTTACCGGCGCCGTACAGGACTGGGACCGTGGGCTGGTAATTGGCAGACGTTCGTTTGGTAAAGGATTGGTACAAAAGCCTTTCTTTCTGACTGATGGTTCAATGGTACGACTTACCACAGCTCATTATTATACTCCAAGCGGACGTTGTATTCAAAAACCATACGAAGGAGGAGTGTCAGAATACCGAAAAGATTATATAAACCGTATGAGCAATGGTGAACTGTTTAATGCTGATAGTGTTCATTTCGACGATAATCTGAAATATAAAACGCTCAACAACCGAAGAAATGTTTATGGAGGTGGCGGTATTATGCCCGATATTTTTGTTCCACTTGATACCTCGCATTATTATGGTTATCTGAATCAACTTCGCAGAAAAAATGTCACTTATAATTATGTATTGGATTTTATCGATGCCAATCGGAGTGAACTAAATAAAGAGTATCCTGATTTTGAGACATTCAATTCAAAATTTAAAATTGGCGACGATGTCATTGCCAAAATCGTGGAAAGAGGAGAAAAAGAAGGGGTTCCAAAAGATGAGGAAAGCCTTGAATTTGTAAAAGACAATTTGAAAAAAGAACTGAAAGCCTATATTGCAAGAGATCTGTACTCAAGAAACGATATGTATAAAATACTCAATCGGGACGACGATGTCATATTAAAAGCAATTGATGTACTTAAAAACCAGACTGAATACAATAACCTTTTGGTGTCAGCCGATTAATCGAATATGATCGAAATGATTGTAGAATGGCTCTTAAGTAACACAACGGAATTACTGGGAGCCATTCTTGGTATAGTG
>DAOPJR010000039.1:28797-30304 GCA_035399765.1 Draconibacterium sp.
AGAATGGCTCTTAAGTAACACAACGGAATTACTGGGAGCCATTCTTGGTATAGTGTATATATTCTTCTCCATTCGCCAGAACATTCTTACCTGGCCAACCGGGTTACTAACTTCAATCCTGTATGTGATTGTTTTTTTCCAGGCAAAATTATATGCCGATATGGGATTACAGGTGTATTACGTATTTATCAGTATTTATGGCTGGTATTTTTGGTTGAAGGGAAAGAAACCCAAAGAAAGTGGACAAGTCCCGGTTCGTCGCACAAATCAAAAATTACGATGGATCTTGTATTTATCTTCAGTGATATTATACCTCATCATTTTGTATGTTTTAATAAACTTCACCGATTCCGACGTTCCTTACATGGATTCGCTGACAACGGCACTGAGTATTGTTGCTACCTGGATGCTGGCTAAAAAGTATATCGGTCACTGGCTGATTTGGATTTTCGTAGATGCACTTTCAGCCGGTTTGTATATATATAAGGGACTCTGGCCAACCGTAATATTATTTGTGATCTACACGGTAATGGCAGTTTTGGGTTATAAGGAATGGAAAAAAGATCTGGAAAAACATGAATCGTAAACCTTATATAGTAGCGCTGACCGGGGCAGAATCGACCGGAAAAAGTACACTGGCAAAAGTTTTGGCCGAACACTACCATGTACCTTTTGTACCGGAATTCGCACGTGAACATGTTCGCAGCCTGCACGGTAAATATACCTTCAACGACGTGGAATTTATTGCACACAAACAAATTGAACAGTATGAGAAACTGTTATCAGAGCAGCATCCGGTAATTATTCTGGACACCTGGCTTCTTATCACCAAAGTTTGGTTTGATGTGGTATTTAATCGTGTTCCGGAATGGCTGGAAGAAAATATTATAAAACACAAAGTTGATCTCTTCCTGGTGTGTGATACCGATCTACCCTGGGAACCTGATGATGTGCGTGAAAATGGTGGGGAAAACAGAAACAAGCTTCAACAGCGATACATCGATGAAATCAAAAATAAGCAGCTCCGATATAAATTGGTTCAGGGAAGTGGACAAATACGTACACAAAATGCCATTGATCTC
Source organism: Draconibacterium sp. (assembly GCA_035399765.1). Classification (GTDB taxonomy): domain Bacteria; phylum Bacteroidota; class Bacteroidia; order Bacteroidales; family Prolixibacteraceae; genus Draconibacterium. The sequence goes on from DAOPJR010000039.1 coordinate 29,880, forward strand.
ATTCAAAACGAACGGTACAAAGATCAACAAATTTGAAAATCTGCTGTTCTATTCGTGTATTCTTAAACGATACTATTTAGCTTTGCAAAATATTACAAAAGTATGACTACACACGATTTTGATAACCGAATAAAAAATTCCATCGATCAACTTAGTGAACCGGAATCCTACAGACTGGTTTGTCATGAACATCTTAAGGGCGAACCCATGCCTTCCAATAAAAATATTCAACGGATCATCGAACTGGTTCGTGAAATTTTATTTCCGGGATATTTTGGGTCAACTACACTGAGACGCGGTACTACAAGTCATTATATGGGTGTTTATATCGATGAATTATTTCCCATACTGACTGGTGAGATTCTGGCAGGAATGTGTTTTGAATGTGAAGATCAGGGTGAAAACAAGATGGCACGCCATAGCAG
>DAOPJR010000040.1:0-30163 GCA_035399765.1 Draconibacterium sp.
ATACAGAGTTAACAAACCTAAAGGCATATTATTGAGCTATCGGATGCGTTTGCGTCAGGGACATACATGGAGCTATGGGGGAGAGAACCTGAAAGATGATCTGTATTTTTACTCAACATTTAAATACAAAAATTTCTGGCAAACTGATTTGTCAGCTAAAAGAACATTTCGAAATATTGACACCCGTGTTTTGCGTGGTGGTCCTTCCTTACGTTTAGATCCTGAAAATAAATTTGATATCGGTATACGAACCAATTCACAAAAGGATTTATTGGCGGGTGTGACAGGTACTTTTATTCGAAGCGATAATAAAATAAACAGAGAGAATACCTATTCATTCATATTATATTGGAGAGTGGGTAATCGTTTTACACTCTCGTCACAGTCGGTCTACTCTCTCGAAAAAGACAATAATCAGTATTTGAGATACTCAAGAATTGATGATAAAAAGGAATACCTGGTTGGATTACTCGACCGTAAGACGCTTTACACCACTTTACGGGCAGAGTTTTTCATTACACCTGAATTCTCGCTTCAATATTACGGAAGTCCTTATGTTTCATCAGGCCAGTATTTAGATTATCGTCGGGTAGCCGATTCAAAAGCATTAAATTTAAATGATCGTTTTGAGACATTAATTCAGGATAATGGACTTCTTGTAGATGGTGCAGGAAATGTGTATCATGATTTTGCTGATTACAATTTCGACTTCAACTTTCAGGAATTCAGGTCGAATTTTGTGGCACGTTGGGAGTATAAAACAGGTTCTACCATTTATCTTGTCTGGACACATAACCACTCGAGTTACGAGGAAACTTATAATGGTTCAGTTTTAAAAAGCTTAAAGGAAATCAGTAAATTAAATTTATTTGATAAACTCAATTCTCAGAATGCTTTTATGATTAAGATTAGCTACTGGTTCTCGCTGTAATCGAAAAACGTATCTTTGCCCCTCATTTTATCTGTAATACAACTGTAATTTAGTTGTGAAGTAAATTCATGATTTTTTGACTGTAAAACAATACATACCATTTTATAAACGAAATCTTCATTTGGCTTTTCCTGTTGTGCTATCCCAAATGGGGCAGGTATCAGTCTCACTGGTCGATAATATGATGGTCGGTCATGTTGGAACTACAGAATTGGCTGCAGCTGCATTTGCGAATAGCGTTTTTATGATCGGGATGGTTTTTGGCATGGGAGTTACAATGGGATTAACTCCGCTGGTTGGGACCGCGTTTGGGAAGAAGGACAATCATAAAACAATTGAATGGCTTAAAAACGGGGTTTTCTCACATTTGGTTGCCGCTGTGTTTTTATCCCTGCTCATGTTTGGAGTTTATTTTCTTCTTCCGTTTATGGGGCAACCCGAAGACGTACTCCAATTGGCACAACCTTACTATGTGTTGTTGGGATTTTCATATATGCCTTTTATGTTGTTCTTTTCTTTCAAACAATTCTTTGAAGGGATTGGAAATACTAAAATGGCGATGCATATTACACTAACCGCGAATGTGGTAAACGTGATAGTGAACTATATTTTTATTTTCGGGAAATTTGGTTTTCCTGAACTCGGATTGATTGGTGCCGGTATTGGAACTCTGACTTCAAGAATCCTCATGCCATTAATGTTTGCCGGCTACATTATCTGGAACAGGAAATACCTTGATTATTTTATTAAAGCCAATAAAGAAATACTTCGTTTCGAAAGCATAATCCGTTTACTGAAGATCGGTATTCCAATTGGCTTTCAATTAATCGTTGAAGTCACTGCTTTTGCTGTGGGTGCTGTAATGATGGGATGGCTGGGGGATGTAACCCTGGCGGCACACCAGGTTGCTATCGGAATGGCTTCTTTCACTTATATGATTTCTCTGGGCGTATCACAGGCGAATACCATTCGCGTTAGTCATCAAATAGGTATACGCGACTATGTTTCAATGCGGATGGCCGCTTTGGCATCTACGCACCTGGTTTTAGGTTTTATGTCGATTGCGGCTATCGTATTTATTGTGGCAAGAAAAATACTACCATTGCTTTTTACTACCGATCCGGCCGTAGTGGAGATTGCAGCATCATTGCTTATTATAGCTGCTATTTTTCAGTTTTTTGATGGCTTGCAGGTGGTAATGCAAAGTACACTGCGGGGAATGGCTGATGTAACGGTGCCAATGTTTATTGCATTTATTGCCTATTTACTTATCGGGCTTCCTTCCAGTTATATTTTGGCTTTTGTATTCGGAATAGGAGCACAAGGAGTTTGGTATGGATATGTAGTAGGGCTTGCAATTGCAGGGATTCTCTTTTATTTCCGGTTTCAAAATAATCTGAGAAAGATCGAAAGTGAATAAAAAAAAGCGGGTTACCCTTTAGTTCGATAACCCGATTGTTCATAGTCTAGTTTAGTTAGATCAGAAAACTTATTGGTCTAATAGAGAAAAGGTAGTTTTAATAAGTCTCTAATTCATTTTTATTAAGGCAACGCTAAGATAGTATAAAATTAAATTATAAGTTAAATATTTTTAAAAATTAATTAATATTTGTTAATCGTTTGAAGCTGCCTGGTGATAAAAGTCTGGTTCATAGGCTGAATGAAAAACACAACATGTTGTATAAAATTCTTGTTTTTTTTGAATTTCGTATAAAAATGTTTTAAAACGAGGAATTGTGAGAAATATGATAAAAGTCATAAAAATCAAATCGAGTTTGTCAGGTACATTAAAAAAATCTTTTTGTCAAAATAAATATCTTAGATTAAAAAATAGTACATATGAGAAAAGTGGTACTTACAGGAATTAAACAGATGGAAATGGTTGAAGTAGTTGAGCCACAACTTCAGTTTGGTACCGATGTAAAGATTAAACTGGCAGAAATCGGAGTGTGCGGATCAGATATTCATTATTACTCCGAAGGAAAAATTGGTAGCCAGGTTGTTGAGTACCCTTTCGCTGTAGGGCATGAAATGTCGGGAGTTATCGTCAATGTTGGCAGCGAAGTTACCCGTGTAAAGGTGGGCGATCTGGTTGTTGTCGATCCTTCTGTTCATTGCGGTAAGTGCGATCAATGTTTGGCCGGCCGGCCACACACATGCCGTAATAATCGGTTTTTGGGGTGTCCCGGACAGTTAGAAGGTTGTTTGAGTGATTACATTGTTATGCCAGAATTTACTTGTTTTCCTGTCACCGGAGAATTAAATCCGGTTCAGTCTGCTTTAATCGAACCGCTTAGTATTGGTGTTTATGCAGTGAATTTATCCGATATTAAAGAGAAGACTATGGCCGTAGCTATTTTTGGTGCCGGCCCGATTGGATTAAGTATTCTGATGAAATTATTGGCAGAAGGAATCAGTAATGTTGGTATAATCGAACCTTTGGATTATCGATTGAAAAAAGCTGAAGAAATAGGAGCAAAATATACGATCAATCCTGATAAGGAAGAAGTAGAAACGAGTGTGCAAAAAAAAGAAGAACTTTTGCTAGATGTTGTATTTGAGGCCAGTGGCGATCAGAAGGCAGTAGACAATGCACTAAACATTTTGAAACCCGGTGGTAAATTGGTATTGGTTGGCATTCCTGCTGACGCTCAATATATTTTTAACATGGATCTGATGCGGCGAAAAGAAATTACTGTGATCAATGTCCGGCGTCAGAATCATTGTGTTGAGGAGGCGATTGAGCTTGTTCGTTCTGGCAAGGTGGAGGTGGAAAAGATGGTTACTCACAGTTTTTCACTTGAAGAAACGGCAAGCGTATTCGATATGGTGGAAGGTTATAAAGATGGTGTCATCAAAGCAATGATTCATTTTGAATAGAGAAAACGAAAATCGCCAGTCATGAATATTGATAAATTCAAAGACCGGCGATTTGACAGTATTCAAACTAAACTACTACTTTTCCCAGAGAAATTCCATTTCTTCCAGGGTTTTATTCTTTGTTTCAGGAACCATTTTCCAAACAAATACGAGTGAAAGAATACTCATAATTCCGTAAAAGAAATATGTACCGCCACTACTGAATTCCATCATGGCAGGGTAAGTGGAAGAAATAAAATAGTTGGCTGCCCATTGTGCTGCAACTGCAACTGCCACCGCTTTTCCACGAATTTTGTTCGGGAAAAGTTCTGAGATCAGGACCCAGCAAATTGGCCCCCATGACATCATAAACGAAGCAGTGTAAATAATGATGAAAACAAGAGTTCCCATCCCGATTACTTTCATAAACGCAAGCGAGCCAATCGCAAACATTCCGATAGCCATACCAACAGAACCTACCATTAAAAGTGGTTTTCGGCCCCATTTGTCAACTGTTACAATGGCAACAACGGTAAAGATGACATTTACCAATCCCATTACCACAGTTTGTAACATCGATGCATCTTTCCCGGCTCCCATGCTTTCAAAAATTCTGGGCGCATAATACAGAGCAACGTTAATTCCAACAAACTGCTGGAATACGGAAAGTAAAATGCCAATAATTATTACCACTTTTCCATACGAGAAAAGCTTTGCGGTAGAATGCTTCACACTGTTCCTGATTTCAGCAAACACTTTTTTTGCATGTTCAGGACCATTTATTTTTGTTAGAATTTGCAAGGCTTTTTCATCCTGATTTTTAAGGGCGAGGTAACGAGGCGTTTCCGGAACAAAAAATAAAAGGATTCCAAAAATTGCTGCAGGAATGGCTTCTGAAGTAAACATTCTGCGCCATCCAACTGTGTTAATCCATTCGAGTGATTGTCCGTTGGCAATTCCCCAATTAACAAAATACACCACCAGCATTCCAAAAATAATGGCAAACTGGTTAAGAGAAACGAGTCTCCCACGAATATCGGCCGGAGCAATTTCCCCAATATACATCGGGCTCACTGCAGAAGCCAGACCAACACCAATTCCCCCAATAACACGGTAAAAATTAAACATGTATAACAAGCCCATGCTCGCTTCTCCTTTTTTGAAAAACAGGAATTCGGGGAATCCTGATCCCAGAGCAGAAATAAAGAATAACACCGCAGCTAAAAACAAGGTATTTTTCCTTCCCATTTTTGAAGCCAGTAAACCGGAGATACTTCCACCGATAATACATCCGATAAGTGCACTTGAAATAGTAGCTCCGTGCACCAGCGAGCTCAAACCCTGGCTGTTGATCAGGAAGGCCTGGATTGATTTTTCAGCGCCTGAAATAACGGCGGTGTCGTAACCAAACAAGAGGCCACCAAGAGTGGCCACTAGTGTGATTACAGCAATATAAAATGTATTTCTTTTTTCCATTAGATGTACCAATTAATCAATTGCTCGATTAATTCTTGTTTGCCACTAATTTGAACAGGTTCACCAACTGAAGAAGCAACTTTGTACAGATCTTCAAGACCAAGTTTTCCGGCTTCGAATTCTGCACCTTTTCCTGAGTCGAAAGATGCATAACGGTTTTTCCGCATAGCAAGGTACTGTGAGTCATTCAGAATTTTATCTGCAATTACCAGTGAGCGTGCGAATACGTCCATACCACCAATGTGTGCAATAAAAATATCTTCGAGGTCGGTTGAGTTACGACGTGTTTTTGCATCGAAGTTGATGCCACCTTGGGTAAATCCGCCAGCCTGTAAGATCTCAAGCATTGCTTCTGTAATTTCATAAATATTGGTTGGGAATTCATCGGTGTCCCATCCGTTTTGGTAGTCCCCTTTGTTGGCGTCGATTGACCCGAGCAAACCGGCATCAGCAGACATACGCAGGTCGTGGGCAAAAGTATGGCCAGCCAAAGTAGCGTGGTTTACTTCAATGTTCAATTTGAAATCTTTATCCAAGCCATGAGCTTTCAGGAACCCAATCACTGTTTGAGCATCAAAGTCGTACTGGTGTTTGGTTGGTTCCATCGGTTTAGGTTCGATGAAGTAAGATCCGGTAAAACCTGCTTTCCGTCCATAGTCGCGTGCAACAGTTAAAAACTGTCCGAGATGTGCCAGTTCACGTTTTGTATCTGTATTGTGCAAACTCATATAACCTTCACGTCCTCCCCAAAAAACATAACCTGTTCCGCCCAAAGCAATAGTGGCATCAATCGCATTTTTTACCTGAACGGCAGCGTTGGTCAACACATTAAAATCGGGATTGGTAGAAGCTCCGTTCATATAACGTGGATTAGAGAAAACATTGGCGGTTCCCCAAAGCAGTTTCACTCCTGAGGCAGCTTGTTTTTCTTTTGCAACTTCCACCATTTTTTCAAGGCGCTTTTCAATTTCGAAAACCGAACCGTCACCTACAACATCAGTATCATGGAAGCAGTAATATGGAATATTCATTTTAGTTATGAATTCAAAAGCTGCATCCATTCTTTCTTTGGCTGCATCCATCTCATCACTTGCACCGTCCCACGGAAAAATTTGTGTGCCTGGTCCAAATGGATCACCACCTGTCCCGCAGAAAGTGTGCCAGTAAGCCACTGCAAAACGCAGGTGATCTTTCATGGTTTTTCCGGCTATCACTTTATTTTCGTCATACCATTTAAATGCCAGAGGATTTTTTGATTCAGGTCCTTCGTATTTGATCTGATCAATACCTTTGAAATACTCTTTGTTTCCTTTTAATACTTCCATTTTGATATATTTTTTTAGTTTGAAATTTTATAATGCTTTTTCTAATTGTTCTTTCCAGTTTTCATAAGCAGCCTGGTACTGAGCTACTTTTGATTGATCAGGTTCGATAATATCCAGCTTTTTCAAATTGCCAAAAGCTTCGTTGAATGAATTATAAAATCCGGATCCGATACCTGCGCCACGAGCTGCGCCAATTGAGCCGTCGGTGTTGTACAATTCAATGGTGGCTCCGGTAATTCCTGCCAGCGTGTCTCTGAAAATAGGACTTAGAAACATGTTGGCTTTTCCAGCCCTGATAACCGAAGCTTTAATCCCGATATTTTTCATAATCTCCATCCCGTATTTAAACGAAAAGACAATACCTTCCTGTGCTGCCCGCATTAAGTGTCCTTTTTGGTGAATATTAAAATTTAATCCTGAGAATATGGATCCGATATTTTTGTTATTAAGCACACGTTCAGCCCCATTCCCAAAAGGTAGAATAGATAAACCATCCGATCCAATGGGAATTTCAGTTGCGAGGTCATTCATTGTTTTGTATGAAATGTTTTCGCCAACCATTCGTTTTAACCAGGCGTTGAGGATTCCAGTACCATTAATGCAAAGTAATACACCTAAACGAGGATCGTTTGCCGAGTGATTCACATGTGCAAAGGTATTAACACGCGATTGCAGGTCGTATCTGATTTCTTTACTTACGCCATAAACAACTCCTGAGGTTCCTGCCGTGGTTGCGATTTCACCCGGATTCAATACATTTAATGAAAGGGCATTATTGGGCTGGTCGCCGGCACGGTAACTTACACTGGTATTAACTGATAATCCCAACTCACTGGCAGCACTCGAAGTTAGTTTTCCTGAAACGCCAAAAGTAGGAACGATATCAGGTATGATATCTTCAGAAAAACCGTAATTCTCAAAGAGGAGATCAGCGAGTTTGTTTTCCTTGAAGTTCCACATAATTCCTTCTGATAATCCGCTCACAGTCGTTTGCATTTCGCCTGTAAGTTTCATGGCAATGTAATCGCCAGGGAGCATAATTTTATGCACTTTGGCAAATAATTCAGGCTCGTTATCTTTTACCCATTTTAATTTTGACGCAGTAAAATTACCGGGTGAGTTAAGTAGATTGGTGAGACAACGTTGTCCGCCAATCTCTTCGAAAGCACGGACACCAATTGCAGTTGCACGGCTATCGCACCAAATAATTGATGGACGGATTACCTCGCCTTCTTTATCGACCATAACTAATCCATGCATCTGGTATGAAATACCAATCGACTGAATACTTTCCTTATCAACTTTTGATTCATGAAGAACTTCCTGCAGTGCCAGTTTCAGATTTTTCCACCACAATTCAGGTTCCTGTTCTGCCCAGCCTGCCTGGTGAGCAGTAATCTTCATTTCCTGTTTCGGATAAAATGAAGAGGAGACAAGCCCTCCTGAATTCCCATCTATAAGTGAAACTTTTACTGAAGAACTTCCTATGTCAAATCCGAGTAAGTACATGGTTTTTAGTTGTTTTTGTATGTTGTATTGTTTTAATCTGTTCTGTTCTGGTATGCTTGCAAATTTAGTGCTTTTATTTTCCGATGTGCCAAGCTGAAAAGTGTTTTAAAACATATTAGATCGAATGTCTGATCTTCAGCTCCGTTGGAACTTCAAATTTGATGGGTTTGCTTGAAGTTACAAATTCAGCAGCTTTTTGTCCCATCAGTTTAAAGTCTGTAGAGATCACAGTAATCCCATTTTTTACGTACTTTTTCATTGGGGTTTCATTGTATGAAATCACACCTACTTCCTTTCCCGGTTCAAAATCAAGGGCCGCGCACTGGTCAAGAAAGTTTGCAAGTGTTCGGTCGCTAACCAGAAAATACAGATTTCCTGATTTGATCCGGAATTCTTCATCTTTGTAGATTACAGAATACTTCAGTTGATGATCTGTGCAAAATTTCTCGAAATAAACTACTGTATCCTTTGGATGATAGGTGAAACTGGGGTAATAGAAAATCAGTTCACTGTATTTTTTTAGAGCATCAATATTTTGTTCGAAGCATTGGTAGACAGCTTCCCCGAAATCCTGATATACTACTGAATTGTGTTTATGTGCATGAATTCTCCAGTCGATGACCAGCAGTTGTTCCTGTGGAATCTTGGAAATGATTTTTCCCACTTTTTTGTTGTCAAAATTCATGACAATGTACTTGCTGTATTTACCTACACTTTCGTCAATGATCTTTTCGAACAAGCCGATATTATAGTGATGAAAATGCAGATCGACACTGATTCCTTTTGGAAGGTGATTCAGAAATGAATGATACAGAACTTCTTTGTACGATTTAAAGGTATCGAGGAACAAAAATACTTTGGTGATTTTTCGTGTAACAAAATATCCGCGGTTGGGAACCGATTCAACAATCCCTCTTCTTTTTAATTCGGCATAAGCTTTAAATACGGTATCGCGCGAAAGCTGTGTTTCACTCATAATCTGGTTTACCGATGGGAGCATCTCGCCCTGTCTGAGTTGATTTTGACTGATAGCATCAATAACGGCATCAACTAGTTGCTGAAATTTCAGGACATTTGAGTTGTTGTCGATGTTCAATTTAAGTTCGGTCATTTGTTCTGCTAGTAAGCTTGTTCTGTTCTGTTCCACAAAGCTACAAAATATTACATCCATGCAACTTTATGTAGCGCACAATGCCAATGTTTTAACATTTATTAATTTAATAGCTTATAATAACGTGTATCAAAGGTCGTTTAATAAGAAAAGGGTAAAGTGAGGTATCTTTTTTCTAGTGGTTAAGTTTGGTCAGCAATTCTTTTATACATCACTTTTATCCTTTTTTTTCTTTTAAAACCCTTACTTTTGATAACAAATAAATCAACAAAATGATACGCGACCTAATCACCAAAAATCGTAGTTACCGGCGATTTAACCATCAAATTAAAATCAATACTGATCAAATTCTGAAATGGATTGATCTTACCCGCTTGTCGGCAAGTGGGAGGAACAACCAGCTATTGAAGTATATAGTAGTAACCGAAGAAGTGCTTTGCGCTAAAATTTTTCCATTGTTAGGCTGGGCCGGATATCTTGAAAACTGGAAGGGCCCGGCAGAAAATGAACGTCCTGTTGCTTATGTGATTGTATTAAAAGATTATTCCATTTCGGATAATCATTATTGCGATGATGGTATTGCAATGCAAAGTTTGTTATTGGGAGCAGTAGAAGACGGTTACGGAGGATGTATTATTGGTTCGGTAAATAAACGAAAGTTGGCTAAATTACTCCAAATCGAAGATAAATTGGAAGTTCTTTGGTTAGTTGCTCTTGGTAAACCATCAGAAACGGTAGTATTGGATCAGGCGGATGGTGATATCAAATACTGGCGCGATGCCGATGATGTGCATCATGTTCCTAAACGACCTTTAAAAGAAATCGTTTTAAAAACCATAGAATAAAAATATAAAAGGACGGCATTGCCGTCCTTTCGATTAATAAACTCCCTTTTTATTAACCTCGTATAAATAATGCCTTAATTATATGTTGTGCCATTTTTGGGTTTTCCTTTAAACGCCGGGTTGAATATCCAAACCATTGCTTCCCGTAAGGAACATAAACACGCATAAGATGGCCTTCGTCAACAATTGATTGACGTAATTCAGGTGTAACTCCATACAACATCTGGAATTCGTACATGCTTTTCGGAATGTTCATTTCATTGATCATTTTCAATGCTTCTTCTACCAGGTATTTGTCATGAGTAGCAATTCCTGCATACATTTTATGTTCAAACATGTAGCGCAAGTCGGCAAGGTAGTGATCCCTTACTTCCTGGTATCCTTTATATGCGACGGCTTCCGGTTCAATATAAATTCCTTTACAAAGTCTGAAGTTGATCGGTGCTGCAACTGAATTGATTTCTTTGAGAGATTCAATGTCGGTCATGGTACGGCGCATGTATGCCTGTAAAACCAGTCCAACATTTTTGGGAAATTCAGCCCGTAGTTTTTTAAAGAGTTCGATTTCCATGTCAACACATTGCGAATCTTCCATGTCAATCCGGACAAATGAGTTTTTTTGTGCGGCTAGTTCAACAATTTGGCGAACATAATTGTAACAAACTTCTTTGTCAATCAGTAGACCAAACATGGTTGGTTTCACCGAGAAGTTACCAAGCACACCTTCCCCGGTAAAACGTTCAATCGTTTCGAAATATTCGTGCATGTTTGTTTCGGCTTCTTCGAGGGTATGAATAAATTCACCCAAAACATCAACCGTTACATGAATACCCTTTTCATTTAATAATTTAGAAGCCAGCAAACCTTCTTCCAGGGTTTCACCGGCAATATATCTTTTCGAGAATACCCAAATCAGCTTTTTGGGCATAAAAGGAAGCATATTTGCAATTAGCTTGTTTAACATTGTTCTTTGTACTATAAGTATTTTTTGAGTACGATAAAAATAGTGCCACCCTCAAGTTTATTTCAATGATGTTTATCATTGGTCAACCATGATTTAACGCATGTTTTTTGTGAACTGATTGAATATTAGATAGGTTGAAAAAAGTGTAAAAGGGTGGTTGCATTTCAAACAAAAAATTATCTTTGTCGAACTCAAAAATCGAGAAAAACTAATTGAATCGAAAGTAAAATCAAAAAAGAATGAAAGGAACATCATTAATCGTTAGCATAGTTTTGTTTGTGTTAATAGCAGTTTTATATGTACTGCATTTCACTGGCGGAGAAAAATCATCAAATTCAGGTATTATGCTTGCTTCTGAAAGAGGCAATAGCGGAGATTTGAAAATTGCTTTTGTTAAAGCGGATTCCGTAATTTTGAATTACAACATGGCACAGGATTTACACGATGATTTTACCAAAAAACAGGAAGCTTATACCAACGAATACGGTACCAAACGTCAGTCGTTTGAGAAAGATGCTGCAGCTTTCCAGGAAAAACTGCAACGTGGTGGTTTTTTAACCGAAGACCGTGCAGTTCAGGAACGTGACCGTTTGCTTGGGAGAGAGCAGGAAATTATGAAGCTTGACCAGGAACTTTCGGGTAAACTGGCTGAAATTCAACAGCAAAACAATCAGAAGATACTTGATAGCCTGATGGATTATCTGAAACGTTACAACGAAACTGCTCAGTATTCCTATATTTTTAATAGTGCTGATGTTTTGATTGGTGACGAAGCCCATAATATTACTGCAGAAGTTTTAAAAGCGCTGAACGAAGAATACGAGGCATCAAAAACAAAATAGAATATTCTCAACAGATATAAGAAATCCGGGCTCAACCCGGATTTTTTTTGCTTTTATTTTAGCTTTGTTTCCATGTTTGCAGATAAATATCTTATTAAGAATCAAAACACAACGCTCATTTTCAGTGAGCCTGATCCAGAAACGGGGATCATTGTCATAATTCCTTGTTTACGGGAACCTGACATTCTGCAAACACTCGAATCATTAGAAAACTGCCTGACTCCTGTTTCGAAAGTGGAAGTAATAGTTGTCGTTAATCATTCAGAGGCAGCTGACAAATTCACAAAAGAATTTAACCAAAATTCTGTACAGGAAATAGAAGGATGGATAAGCGAAAATGACATTGCAGATATTCGTTTTTATGTGGTTGGACCTGTTGAGTTACGTAAAAAGTGGGCAGGTGCAGGTTTGGCACGCAAGCAAGGAATGGACGAAGCCGTACGTCGTTTTAACTCCATTGCGAAAAAGGATGGCATTATTGTTTCGCTTGATGCTGACACTTTAGTTGAACCAAACTATCTTCTGGAAATTGAAAGTCATTTCAAAACGTATATCAAAAACGTCGGCGCTACTATTCGATTCGAACATCAAAAAGAAAATCTTGATGCGAAACAATTTGAGGGAATTGAGTTATATGAGCTTTATCTTGGCTATTACAAGAAAGCGTTGGAATTTACCGGATATCCATATTCCTTATTTACAGTCGGATCTGCTTTTGCTGTTAAAGCGGAAGCTTATGTAAAAAGGGGAGGAATGAACAGGCGGCAGGCTGGCGAAGATTTTTATTTTCTTCAAAACCTGGTTCAGTTGGGGCCGGTGGGCCAAATTACCACAACCTGTGTTCATCCTTCTGCCAGATTATCCAACCGTGTGCCTTTCGGAACAGGCCCTATACTGGCAAAATGGATGAGTGGGGAAGAAGATCTTCAATTGACTTACGATCTTCAATCATTTATCGAACTAAAAGCATTTTTTGACAGAAGAAGCTCTTTCTATCGAAAGACAAATTCAGAATACAACCTTATTATTGACAATTTACCCGAGTCTGTTAGATCATTCTTACTGATGGATAACTTTTGGAATGAACTGGATGATTTAAATCAAAACTGTGCAACAGTGAGGGCATTCGAGAACCGGTTTTTTCAGAAATTCAATGCTTTTAAAATATTGAAATACCTCAATTTTACGACCGAACACTTTTATCCGAAAAACGAATTAGTTAAACAAGCGGAAAAACTTCATCAGATGTTTTCGGTATGATGATCAAAATAGCCATGCTCTCTTGTTAATTTATCAAATAGATTAATTGAATCTTAATAATAATCTTGTGTTTAAGCTGTTGGTTGATAATGTTTTGTGTGGCGAGTATTTGTTTGTGGAGAATTTAATGAAATCTGACCTTTGTTTTTTTACCAATCTTTGTACATTTGCGAAAACGTTAATGTTAAACTAAAACTTCATTTGTTATGGCATACAAAATTTCAGACGAATGTATTGCATGCGGAACTTGTATCGACGAGTGCCCGGTTGACGCTATTTCAGAAGGTGATATCTACTCGATCGATCCTGAATTGTGCACCGACTGTGGTTCATGCGCAGAAGTTTGTCCAACAGAGGCTATTTCAATCGACGAATAAGCCGGACGACATAAAAAATTGAGGAGCCTGACTGATTTATCAGTCAGGCCTTTTTCTTTAAAAGCCATTCAATTTTATCAAAACAGTTGGTAGAAGAAGAAAGAATCCCAGCACCGTAAGCAAAATAATAAATGGAACTACCCATTTAAACCATTTTTCGTATGGAATTCGGGCCACTCCAAGTACTCCGATTAAGACGCCTGAAGTTGGTGTGATCATGTTGGTAAATCCATCTCCAAACTGAAACGCTACAACAGTCGCCTGCCGCGAAATCCCAATCAGATCAGAAAATTGTGACATCATGGGCATGGTTAAAGCGGCTTTCCCTGAACCGCTTGGTATGAAAATATTCAGAAAAGTCTGAATCAGATACATCACACTTATGGACCCAACTCTCCCGAGATCTTCCATCGATTTTGAAACTCCATACAAAATGGTGTCGATAATTTTTCCATCCTGCAAAATTACGATGATGCCGCCTGCCAGTCCTACAACCATTGCAGCCGATAAAATATCTTTTGCTCCTTCAATAAACGATTTGGTAATTTCATTCGCACTTTTTCCTGCAGCGATACCTGAAAAAATACCAAGAGCCAGAAACAGCGTTGCAATTTCCATTACATACCAACTGTAGCCCATTACACCAATAATCAGAAATACAATAGTAAAGGTCAGCAAATTCAGTATGTAATAATGAACTGTTTTTCGCAGGCTAAGAAATCCACCAAGAATAAAAACGGCTGAACTTACCGGGATGGCGGGAAAACGAAGAACACTGTTACCAATCATTAAATTAGTAACTGGGTAAGTAACAGAAAACAATATAAGAACGATTGAAAGGAAGATAAAGGAATACCATGCACGGCGCGGTACCTGAAATTCAAAGTTGATGGAACTTTCTTCATTTCTTTTTCTCCAGTGTTCATCATCTTCGTAAACCAGTGATTTTTTTGGATTCTTCTTGATTTTTGAGGCGTATCGTAAAATAAACGCGAAACCGACGACATTAATCACTACCCACATAAAAATACGGTATTCGATACCAGAAAAGAGAGGAAGATCGGAAAGACCCTGTGCAATTCCAACCGTAAACGGATTCAGAAAAGCACCGGCAAAACCAAGGGCAGCCGCAACAAAACACAAGGAAACACCCACAATTGAATCGTAGCCCATCGAAATAGCCAATGGAACAAAGATGATGGTGAATGCGATTGTTTCTTCACTCATTCCAAAAACAGCACCAAACAAACTGAAAATAAACATGATGCCAACAATTATAATGTTGTTAACACCAATCTTTTGAAGAATTCGTGAGCGTTCCCACTTTTTAGAGAACTTCAGAAAACTGTAGATACCGATATCAATTGATTTGCTTTCGTTCAAGATCCAGAATGCTCCGCCTATCATCAGTATAAAAGCAATGATATTTGCAGTATTCACAAATCCATCGAAAAAGGCGGAAAATATTTGCCAGGTTTGTTTCTGACTATCAATGTAATGGAATGAATCAGGATTTATTACACTTCGTTCAACTCCGTTAACAACAACAATTTCACGATTGAATTCTCCACCTGGAATTACCCAGGTAAGTATGGCGCTGAGAATAATCAGGATAAAAATGATTACATAGGTATGTGGAACTTTTTTGAGCATGTTTTTTGATTTTGATCCCCGAAAATAATAATAATCAACGAAGTAAATTACGTTAAGCAGACTGATATTGATCATTTGAATTATTGTTGGGAAAGCCTTGATTTATTCTCTCAATTTCGTACCTTAATAATATCAAATGAAAATAAATGAAGTTACTTCTGGAAAATATAAGAGAACTTGTTCAGGTTGAAGATGATCCGGTACCATTCCGTGCCGGGAAAGATATGGCGAGAATAAATACGATTAAAAATGCTTTTCTGATTATTCGCGACGAAATCATTGAGGATTTTGGGACCATGTCGCAGTTAAAGGATGTTTACCGCGACGATGATTTATTGATAGAAATTGATTGTTCAAACCGACTGGTTTATCCCACATTTTGCGATTCACATACACACCTGGTTTATCCGGCACCTCGCGAAAAAGAATTTGTTGATCGAATTAAAGGACTTTCTTACGAGGAAATTGCACGACGCGGCGGAGGTATTCTGAATTCTGCCAAACTTCTGTATGAAATGTCGGCTGAGGATTTATATTCCCATGCAATGGAACGTGTGATTGAAATTATGAAAATGGGTACTGGCGCAGTGGAGATTAAAAGCGGTTACGGTTTAACCACCGAAGATGAATTGAAAATGCTTCGTGTTAACCGCTGGATTAAGGAAACAGCGCCTATTTGTGTGCGGTCTACTTTTCTTGGAGCACATGCCATTCCACTCGAATTCAAAAAAACTCCTTCAAAATATGTCGATATTGTTATTAATGAGATGATTCCGCAGGTTGCTTCTGAGGAGCTGGCTGATTACATTGATGTTTTTTGCGACCGTGGTTTCTTTTCCGTGGAAGATACCGAACGTATTTTAATGGCGGGAATGAAATATGGCCTTCGTCCGAAAATTCATGCCAACGAACTTGGTTTTACCGGTGGTGTTCAGGTTGGGGTAAAATACAATGCACTTTCGGTGGATCATCTTGAATATATTGGACCGGAAGAAATTGATGCCTTGAAAGATTCGGAAACCATGCCAACCGTTTTGCCGGGTGCGGCATTCTTTTTGGGGATGAAACTTTCTCCGGTTCGTGAAATGATAGACTCAGGATTACCTGTTGCACTGGCTTCGGATTATAATCCCGGTTCATCACCCAGTGGGAATATGAGCCTGATTTCTGCAATGGGAGCTATCAAATACAAAATGTTACCCGAAGAAGTAATTAATGCAACTACACTGAATTCGGCGTATGCTATGGGAATCCAGGAATCGTACGGAAGTATTGCCCGTGGGAAGGTCGCCAATCTTTTTATAACTAACGAAGTTCCTGGAATTGAATACCTGCCGTATGCCTATGGCTCCAATCTTATCGAAACAGTAATTCTAAACGGCGAGGTCCAGTCATTTTAGAATCTCTGTCAAATATCATTCACTACAATTTGTCGGATGATTAATTTCGGATCACCAGATTTTGAGAAATTTTGTGCTCCTGGCATTAAACTGAAACTATATCAAAAATGAAAAAAATCATCGAATGTGTGCCTAATTTCTCCGAAGGCCGCGATATGAATATTATTAAAGAAATTACAACTGCAATTGAAAGTGTTGAAGAGGTCAGCTTGCTCGATGTTGATCCCGGCAAAGCTACTAATCGCACGGTGGTAACTTTTGTTGGTGAACCGGAACATGTAATTGAAGCTGCATTTCGTGGAATCAAAAGAGCTGCCGAGTTGATTGACATGAGTAAACATCATGGGGAGCATCCGCGTTTTGGCGCTACCGATGTTTGTCCGTTGGTTCCGGTTGCCAATGTGACCATGAAAGAAGCAGTGGAATATGCCCGCAAACTGGCTGAACGAGTTGGAAAGGAGCTTGAAATACCGATTTTCTGTTATGAGTTTGCCGCATTCAGTGAGAAAAGAAGGAGTCTTGCGAATTGCCGCTCGGGAGAATACGAAGCTTTAAAAGAGCGCATTACTTCTGTAGAGTGGAAGCCCGATTTTGGCCCGAATACGTGGAGTGAACGCGTTGCCGGAAGTGGCGCCACTGCGATTGGAGCACGGAATTTTCTGGTGGCTTATAATGTGAACCTGAATACCACTTCAACCCGTCGGGCCAATGCGATTGCATTTGATATCCGCGAAGCCGGGCGTGTTTTACGTGAGGGTGACCCGATTACGGGCAAGATTGTGACTGATGAAAAGGGTGAGCCGGTGCGAATCCCCGGTAGTTTAAAGAAGACTCGTGCGATTGGTTGGTACATCGAGGAATACGGTATTGCTCAGATTTCAATTAATCTTACTGATATAACCGTTACTCCTGTTCATGTGGCTTTCGATGAGGTTTCGGAAAAAGCACGCGAGCGCGGATTACGCGCTACCGGTTCCGAATTGGTTGGGTTAATCCCTTTACAAGCAATGCTTGATGCAGGAAAATATTTCCTGAAAAAACAGCAACGTTCAACCGGCATTTCGGATGATGAGATCATCAAAATTGCTGTTAAATCACTTGGTTTGGATGAGCTGGCTCCTTTCGATCCGAAAAAGAAAATCATTGAATATGTGATTGAAGATAAGGCAGCTAAGAAATTGGTTGATATGACTTTGACTCAGTTTAAGGATGAAACTGCATCTGAATCACCGGCCCCGGGTGGAGGTTCGATTTCAGCTTATGTTGGCGCTTTGGGAGCAGCACTTGGTTCGATGGTAGCCAACCTTTCGTCACACAAACGTGGCTGGGACAATCGCTGGGAAGAATTCTCAAACTGGGCTGAAAAAGGAAAAGAATATCATTCATCACTTTTAAAATGTGTGGATGAAGATACCGATGCTTTTAATAAAATAATGGCTGCATTTGGTTTGCCGAAATCTACGGAACAAGAGAAATCAGAACGCAAGGAAGCCATTCATGCTGCTACCAAAAATGCCATTGAAGTACCTTTGAAAGTGATGCAACTGGCTCATGATTCACTGGAAGTGATGTTTGCCATGGCAGAGTTTGGCAATCCTAATTCAGTGTCGGATGCAGGAGTTGGTGCACTTTGTGCGCGAACCGCTGTCGAAGGAGCTTACCTGAATGTGAAAATCAATGCCGCCGGATTCGCTGATAAAGTATTTTTGGAAATAAATCTTGCCAAAGCGGAAGAATTATTAAAATCTGCAAAAGAAAAAGAGGCGAGAATTTTGCAGATAGTGATGCAAAAAATCGAAAAATGAATTTAATGAAAGCAGTGGCAGAAGTCACTGTTTTAATTTATTAATATTCTGAGCAACCGAGCTGCTTTCTGTTAAACGGATAAACCAAAGCAGAAACAGAACCCATTTCCCGGGAGAAGTAATAATCGTAGATTTTGCTGCTACTTTTTCATCTCTCAATTTGATTTGTTCTGGCCGGTGTATGATTTCAAAGGCAGCCAACTCTGTTGCAAATTTCCATGCACCGTCGCGTGCAATTTTCATACTGAAATCAACCAGGTAGTTATCAACTTTCCCCGATAACTTTAAAATTTTACGCAGGAAAGGCCAGATGGAAGACAAACCTTTTTGAACATCGTCGACGAGCAAGGCCAGAATATCATTTATTTTATTGAAATCATTTTCGAGTTCTTCAATCCGGTTTTTTCCCGCGACTTCCACTGCTGCAATTCCAAGGTCAAGGTTAATGTGGGCATTCATTCCAAGAAGCAGGTGTTGGATTACCAATAGTTTTTTGTCTTTTGTACGCGAAAAAGCTTTTTTCCAAGATGAGGTGACAGTTTCATCCTCTTTCCAGGCAAAGTAGGCATCGATGTAACGTTTGGCAAAAACAACATCGAGTTTTTCCATTCTGGGGCCGTTTTCAAAAAATCCGGATGAGATTCCTTTTTTTACTTTTACGGTTACTTTTTTGTAAAGCACGGCAAAATAACCAAGTGTATTTTCTGTTGCATGGCATTCATCTATAATTGAATCTAAAGCTTCTATAACATCATCAATGGTGGTAATGGGTTTCATTTGACTGGCAAAGTTTGTTCTTTTTAAAACAACAAAATGCCGGTAGTGTTGAAACAAAAGAACTTAATTGTGAATTTTTTTGTTTCTGCCCATTATTTGATATTCAGCAGATTATTTTCTTTTTGCGATAAGGATCATGATAAAAATTTGGGTGAATGCAAAAGTTACAATTCCCATCAATGGATCGACAAGTGCCATTTTTAAACCTTCGGCGAGTAAACTTGGTGTCAATTCACCACGGGCTTCAACCAAATCAAAAGCATGGATTAACCCAAATGTTCTTCCAAGGAAGCCCCAGGCAACTGAAAACCACGCAAGGTGTTTCATCAATAGAATCATCTTCTCTGATTTCTTCTCTTTTATTAGTCCAAAAACAAAAAAGGCGATAATCACAAGTAAACAAGTAAAAATGACTACGGTAAAAACCAGTCCTCCGTCAATAAATTTTCCTATAACTGAGTTCATAATTAATATTTTAAAATTAGTTTTTATTTTGATTAAATAAATTCGTATTTCGTCGGTTTTTATTATTCATACCTCAATGCTTCGACCGGATTTTTCCTGGCGGCCTTCCAACTGTTCCAATTAACTGTTAGCAAGGCAATGCCAAATACGATGATTCCCGCCAATCCAAAAATCCACCAGCTCATATAAATTTTATAGGCAAAGCTTTGAAGCCATCTTTGCATGATCAGGTAGGAAATCGGAATGGACAGGATAAATGCAAGACTTACCCACTTTACAAATTTTGAATTTAGTATCATTAAAATTTCGAATGTGTTGGCTCCATTGGCTTTTCTGATGCCAATTTCTTTTGTTCTGCTTTTTGTTAGTATTGTTGATAGATTTACCATCCCCATTACTGAAATCAAAAGGCTGATAAACGTGAATAACTTAATCAGGTTATTTATTTGCTGATCTTTATTGTAAAGCATTGTAATTCTGTTATCGAGAAATTGTGTGTCGAAAAGCACTTCAGGATAGAGTTCGTTCCACTTATTTTCAATCGATTGGACAGTTGTTTTAAGGTTACCGCTACTCAATTTTATGTTCAGATATTTCATTCTTTCGTTTCCCAGGTAGAGTGCAATGGGATCTGTTGGATTGTGCAGAGAGTTAAATCGGACATTTTTTAAAACACCAACAACTTCGGTATTTGCTACTTTTTGTCCGATCATATCTCCGGAGAACCCGCAAAAATCGATAAAAGCTTCATTGATTATTACCGAGCGAAAGCTACTGTCGTTAAATGTTTCAGAGAAATTTCGTCCTTCTTTCAACTCCAAATCAAGGGTTGGGATATAATTGTAATCGATTCCCATCGTTTTAACAATCTTCGTCACCGCTTCCCCATTGCGTTGTATCTGGAAGTGGCTTGTTCCCATTACATCTCCCGGAACATTCGTCGATAAAGCAGCATTAATAACATTGGGATTTTTTTGAAGTTCGTTTAAAAATGGTTTGATATTGTTTCCGGTTCCGGACAGGTTATTTAAGTCGATAATTAAAACATTATCTTTATTAAAACCCATGTCACTTTTTAGTAAAAAATTGATTTGCCGGGTTACGATAATCATTGAAATAATCAGGATTGTCGACAGGGTGTATTGTATGACAGTTGAGGAAATTCCAAACCCATAATTTGCAGAACCAAACATTTTGAGCGACGAGGGTTTGAGCATTTTTATTCCTTCTTTTCCTAACTGATTTAAAAAGGAAGTTGATGATGCAATTACAACAAGAATGATTAAAAGAATGGCAGATAGTTTAAAAACAGTTAGTGTGTTGAAAATAGCTCTATTGATATTCGTAATTGATACTAAAGCGGACAGACTCAAAAAATAAATCAAGTAAGCGAGAACAATAGAACTTAAAATAAAAAAGAACGAATTCGCCGCGAATTGTTTGTAAAGAACAGAGTGCGAGGCTCCCAGAATCTTTTTTATTCCGATTTTTTTTGACTGTGTAATGTTTTGAGTAAATAAGAGATTGCCGTAATTAATTATGGCTACCGAAAGAATAAACAAACCAATCATAATCAGTAAATAAATGTATGTTTTGTTCCCTTTCGGATAATCATAATCCATGTGACGTGAAAAATGTAATCCACGTAAAGGAACCGCGATCGGGTTGAATCTGGCATTGATGGCTTTGCCAAAATCTGCCATGTATTTATCGTAAAACGAATCGAAATTATCAGTTATCGATTCAATTTTGGTGTTCGGTCTTAAAAGGATAAACAGAAAGGTAGATGGCATCCAGTAACCTTCTGAAATCTGAACGGGAGACATGCCTTCCAGGTTGTTCCATCTGTCGACAAGCGAAAACAGTACATTTAATTTGTGGTGAGCATTTTCTGGAGAATCCTTTACAACGCCAACAATTGTTAAGGATTTTCCATCTCGTAATAATGATTCGCCTACCGGATTTGTGTTGCCGAAAATCTTTTTTGAAAGACTTTCGTTAATGACCAGCTCATCAGGATTATGAAAAATATTATTTTGGTCACCATAGATGAAATCAAACGTAAAAATATTAAAAACATCCGCGTCGGCAGAGTAAGCTTCTTCAACCAGATATTGTTGATGGTTGTATTCGAACGCTGTTTGCTGGCGGATGGGAACCAATCGGGTAAATGCTTCAACTGCGGGGAAATAATCTTTTAACCCGGGCCCCATAAGCGGACCCAGAATTGCATGAGTTGCGGTATTTTCCGCAGCAACAATGTCTCCACTTATACGGTAAATCCTTTTTGCCTTTTTGTGCTGGTTGTCGTAGCTTAATTCAAATGATACATAGGAATAAATGTAAAAAGCGGATACCAATGCAATGGACAAACCTAAGATACTTAATAACGAGGTTCTGCCTCCGCCAAACAAGTTTCTAAACGCCAGTTTCAGAATTATTCGATTCATCGTTTAATTGTTTTCAGGATTGTAGTTTAGGTTATATTTACTAAGTTGTTGATTCAGATAAGTAATTCCGCCCACAACACCAAGCTTACCTTCTGCTCCTGATACTATTCCAACCAGGTATCCGTTTTTGTCGATCACCGGAGATCCGCTGCGTCCTGCATGATCAACATTTTGTGTTAACGTATTGACATAAAAATAAACGCCAAAATTTTTGTAAACCTGCATTTTTACCAGCGAAGGAAATTCAGTGTGCTGTTTGAAAGCCCAACCAACAGCGTATACAATTTCGCCTTCCCGCAGGGGACTTGTTCTTATTTTCAGAGGGGTGAATTCTGACTTCTCCTTTAGCCTGAAAATAATCCAGTCTCTGACTTTCAGTGTATTAAACTCACCTGTTTCTTCATCCTTGTTCTTATTTATCAAGCTTCCCAATAAAAGTGACTTTTCAGCTTTCCCTTTAGGATAAATCTTCCAACTTCGAAAATTGTCATTTAAGTCAATCTTATTATTTGTCTCTGTTCTGAAAAGCATAAAAATGTGTTTACAGGTTACGGCCAGTGTATCAGAACCTGTCTCAATAAGAAAGGCATTGCCAATATTGCTATATGTTGTATCAGAGAATTCTACCGAGTTTGTCAGTACCAATTCAGGCCACTCCGAGACTGGTTTTTCCATCCATGGTTCTTTTGAAACAGGCACTTCATTACTACACGAGTTTAAAAAAATAAAGAGGATGAAAAGTGGGAGGTAATTCAGATAACGGTTATTATAGTTCTTCATTGGTCTTGTATTCTCCATCGGAATGTTAAATCAAATTTATAATTGAATTATGTTTGATTAATTTAATTGCGACAGATGGACGGATTTACCGGTTATTTTGCAGAAAAAAGCTTACTGGAGGAATAAGGTGGATTATTTGCAGTAAGTTTTGCTAATCCTGTATTCTGTCGATAAAATGCCTCTAATACATCAATTTTAAGTAATATTGTTGTATGAGTTGGCTCGTAAAAATAAAACCAAAAACGATTCTTTTCCATGTGTTTTTCTGGATTGGAGTCTGGTTTTTCTTCTTTTACTTTTTTAGCTACAATTCTAACGACAAAGTTTATATCACCTGGTTTTCGAGTTGTCTTTTGCCGGTAACAATGGGCGTAACATATTTCCTGGTATATTTTCTGATCCCCAATTACCTGCTCACTAAAAAGTACTTTCTTTTTGGTTTATATAGTTTCTATACACTTGTGTTCTCTTCTTATATTATAGTGCTGGTTTTATATGGTTGTCTTATTTTTTTACTCAGTTTCGATATTAGTGTGATGCCTCCGATGAGCAAAAACTTCTTGTTCATTTTACTGCTGGTTTTCCTGGTTTCAGGTGTGGTAAGTTTTATTACTTTGCTCAACCACAACTTCCGGACAATTTCAAAAAACAAGGAACTTCAAAATAAAATACTTGAAACACAGCTTCAACTAAAAGAACAGGAATTACATTATCTGAAAATGCAGATCCATCCGCATTTTCTCTTTAATACATTAAATACGATTTATGGTTTTGCGCTGAAACAGTCGGTTCAAACGCCGGAAATCATATTGAAGCTATCAAATCTGCTCGATTATATTTTATACCAGGTGAATAAACCGCGGGTTAGTTTGAAGGAAGAAGTTCTGCACATTAAGGAATACGTTGAACTGGAGAAGATAAGGTTTAAAGATACACTGAAAGCAATTTTTGTTTCCGATGAAATTGACGAACACTTGCAAATAGCGCCTATGTTACTGATCCCGTTTGTGGAGAATGCCTTTAAACACGGAAACCTGATTGACGGTTTTTTGCAGATTAGGGTGGAAGTGAAATTGCTTGAGAAACAACTTACTTTTTCGGTCTCGAATACTTATCTCGATCAGGATGAAGAGGAAAAAAACGGCGGAATCGGCCTGGAGAATATTCGAAAACGTTTGGAACTGAATTATAAAGACAATTATAGTTTGGAACATAAAATAAAAGATAATCAGTACTTGAGTACTTTGATTATCATTGATTTGGCAAAAGCGACATCATGAACCGAAAAATTAAGTGTATTATTGTGGACGACGAGCCGGTAGCCCGCGAAATTCTGGAAAATCATATTCAAAAGATTAATTCTTTGGATGTGGTTGCCAGTTGTAAGAATGCCATGGAGGCTTTTCATACGATCAGTTCACAAAATATTGATCTTGTTTTTCTGGACATAAATATGCCTGAAATTTCGGGTTTGTCACTGGCTCGATCAATCAATAAAGACATCAAAATTATTTTTACCACGGCCTACCGCGATTATGCTGTGGAAGGATTTGATTTGCAGGCGGTAGATTATCTTCTTAAACCCATTTCTCTGGAGCGTTTACTTCAGGGCATAAACAAATATTTGAATGAAACCACTCCGGTTCAGTTGCCTCTTATACAGGAATCAGAGGAGGAGAGAAATGAGTCTTTCTTTGTTCGGTCAGACCGAAAAATGGTGAAAATTAACTTCGGGGAGATACTTTACATTGAAAGTCTGGCTGATTATATTAAAATTTACCTTACTGATAAAAGTGTTGTAACACGCGAAACCATCAGTAGTATTGAAGCCAAACTTCCGCAACAGAATTTTCTGCGAATCCATCGTTCTTATATCGTGGCTGTAAATGCTATCGATTCGTTTACATCTGAGCTAGTCGAAATTGGTAAAAAGCAATTACCAATTAGTAGGGGGTACAAAGAACAGGTCTTTAAAAAACTGGAAGGTTAATTATCTTTTCCTTCATAACGATTCCAGTTCATTCAGTATTTTTCGTTTGGCAGAATGGCTGAGATTTAACTCATCCAACAACTGTTTTTCCTGTAAAAGCTGACGGCAAAGTACAATCCCCTTTTCTGTAAGAAGTACTTTTTGTTTTTGATTGAGATGAGCCAAAGTTGTAATCGGGAACAGGTGATAATGTTCTACAAGATCTTTCAACGCATGGTTTTCCGGAAAATCCCAGCTGAGCATTTTCAATCCGCTGCAAGTTCCATAAGCAATGGCATCGCTTGAAAAGCGGGTATTGGTAACCACCCAGCCTTCGAACTCAAGTCCGGCAAACTCCGGATTCTTTTTTCTGCGATCAATAATATCATTCATCCTGGAACGAATGTATAATGGCACCTGAACATTCGAAATTTTATCGGGGCTGTTATGATATTTACATTCCACTAAACGTTGGATCTTTTGGTTGGTGGCAACCACATCTACCTCGTGCTGAACACAATTCCCCTGAATAATCTGACCAGTTTGTACTTCAAAACCCTGCAACTTCATTATTTCGCCGATAAAATGTTCAAACGGAAAACCTGTTGGACCGAGTTCCATCATCGCTTTCTTAAGTTTGTAACGCGCAGCAGTGCTTCCTGTTTTCTTTTTCAGTAAGCCAAAAGCACGGGCATAAATTTGCCGGGTGCTTACTCCTTCCTGTAACCAGTTTTTAATATCAGCAACAATGTTTTCAATGGTTTCTTCACTGGCACCTGCTTTTCGAAGTGAATTTTCAAGTTTCTGCTGAGAGAAAGGTTCTACCTCTCCGGAGGCCTTTTTTACCAAGTATTTGTTGTTGTTCATTTTTAGTTTTTTAGCAGTTTAAAAATACAATTTAAGTTGATGTTTAAATTGCTTTATTTTATAAATGATATAGCGAATAAAGCAAAACAGATGAATGATTTTGAATATTTGTAACTTTATGTCCAACCAATTCAACCTGAAAATGAAACGAAGAACTTTTATCCAGAACACTGCTTTATCAACAGCCGGATTTAGTGTAGCCGGAGTAACACAGGCTTTTCAAAGCTCAACCCGAATTGAAAACAAATTGCCCCGTTGGCGGGGTTTTAATCTGCTCGATTATTTTTCTCCCAATAAAGACGATAAAAGTCGTGGCTTTACATCAGATGAAGAGTTGAAGTGGATGGCCGACTGGGGATTTGATTTTGTACGCATCCCAATGGCTTATCCCAGATATATACAGTTTGATCCATCAAAAGATATCAGACCGGATGAGGTGCTTAATTTTGATGAAAAAGTAGTTGATGAAGTCGAAGCGCTGGTCGAACGGGCAAATAAACACAATCTTCATGTGAGCCTGGATTTGCACCGCGCACCCGGATTTTGTATCAACGCAGGATTTCATGAACCATATAATTTGTGGAAAGATAAAGAAGCACAGCAAGCATTTTACGCACATTGGGAAATGTGGGCGAAACGCTTTGCATCGAAATCACGCGATCAGATCAGTTTCGACCTGGTGAATGAACCATGTACACGGGAGGATATGAACGACCAGTTTTCAGAACGTGGTCCGATTCCCGGGGAATTGTATCGCGAGGTCGTACTGAATTGTATGGAAAGAATCAGGAAATACAACCCAAATCGCCTGATCGTAGCTGATGGAAACAATGGTGGAGGCGAAGTTATTCCCGAACTTTTTGGTCTGGAAGTGGGGCAAAGTTGCCGGGGATATTTTCCACATTATATTTCTCACTACCGGGCACCCTGGGTATTTAAAAACCCGGATGATGCACCCAAAGCGGTTTGGCCGGGAACGATCGATGGAAAATACTTTGACCGTTCAAGCATTGAGGATTTTTATAAACCGTGGATTGATGCAGTAAAACAAGGAGTAGGTGTGCATTGTGGTGAGTGCGGGTGCTGGAACGAAACACCGCATGATGTTTTTCTGGCCTGGTTCGAAGATGTTTTAAGTGTTCTTACTGAAAATAATATCGGTTACAGTTTGTGGGAGTTCAGAGGAACTTTTGGGATACTTAACTCGGGTAGAAAAGATGTGGATTATGACGACTGGCACGGTTATAAGCTGGATAGGAAATTGTTGAGCCTGCTTCAGAAATATTAGAATTTAGTGTTACCGGAAAACAGAAAAGAAAAAAGGACAGGTCAACACCTATCCTTTTCATTTAACTAAACCAATAAAACTAATCAAACCTAAACTTATGAACTAAAACTATGATACAAATGTAGGGCGTATTCTTCAATCTTAGGTTAACTTAATGTTAAAAAGTGTGTTTTATAACATATATTAAATCTATGAGCCTTAGATGAAATTTATGCAATCGATTGCAGTAAAAAGCTGGGAGTCAGATGATGAAAAAAGTTGATTCAGATTAAAAAGAAAAAAGGATAGGTCAGCACCTATCCTTTTCTAAACTAAACCAATAAAACTAATCAAACCTAAACCTATGAACTAAAACTATGATTCAAAGGTATGCTGAAAAACATTAAAATTGTTTAATTCAATATTAAATTATGTGTTTTATAGCATTTATTAAGCTAAAGTTAACTTTGACATTCAAAATAGAAAAGCCTTCCATCGGCTGACAGAAGGCTTTAAGTA
This sequence comes from Draconibacterium sp., assembly GCA_035399765.1. GTDB lineage: Bacteria > Bacteroidota > Bacteroidia > Bacteroidales > Prolixibacteraceae > Draconibacterium. The sequence goes on from DAOPJR010000040.1 coordinate 27,452, forward strand.
TTATTTACAGGAAGATTACTGCTTTGCAGGTTGATCTTCGCCTGCAATAGAATCACGCATTGCAGTATCTGCCATAATATTTTTGTAACGCATGTAGTCCATAACTCCCAGATTACCTGAACGGAATGCTTCTGCTAAAGCCAGTGGAACCTGTGCTTCTGCTTCAATCACCTTCGCTTTCATTTCCTGGGCGGTTGCTTTATATTCCTGTTCCAAAGCAATTGCCATGGCTCTTCGTTCTTCTGCTTTTGCCTGAGCAATATTTTTATCAGCTTCTGCCTGGTCCATTTGTAAAACAGCACCAATGTTCTTACCAATGTCGATATCGGCAATATCAATCGAAAGTATTTCAAAAGCAGTTCCTGCATCAAGGCCCTTTTCAAGTACAACCCGTGAAATAAAATCAGGGTTTTCAAGCACAGACTTATGTGAATGTGACGAACCGATTGACGATACAATTCCTTCGCCAACACGGGCAAGTACTGTTTCTTCACCGGCACCGCCAACCAGCTGTCGAATATTGGCCCGAACGGTAACACGTGCCTTGGCAATCAGCTGGATACCATCCTTTGAAACAGCCGTAACAGGCGGAGTATTAATTACTTTTGGGTTCACTGACATTTGTACAGCTTCGAATACATCGCGACCTGCAAGGTCGATGGCAGTAGCCATGTTAAAAGAAAGTTCGATGTTTGCCTTTGCTGCAGATACCAGTGCATGCACAACCCTGGCAACGTGTCCGCCGGCGAGGTAATGCGCTTCGAGTGCATCCCGACTTAACGGAACGTCGGCTTTGGTTCCTTCTATTAATGCTCTTACGATCACTCCCGGAGGTACTTTTCTGAATCGCATTAAGAATAACTGGATTAACGAGATTCTGACCCCTGAAACCAAGGCTGAAAACCATAATCCGATCGGTATAAAATAGAGGATAATAAAAAGTAATACAATCACTCCAACTATTAATCCCCAGGTTCCTGCTACTTCCATTTTATTAAATATTTACTGGTTCAACAATTAATTTATTTGAATTGATTTTTACCACACGAATTGGTGTGTTCTGATCGATAAAAGCACCGGTGGATTGTGCTTCAGCTACTTCTCCGTTTACTTTCACTTTTCCGGTTGGAGCCAATCTGCCAATGGTTTTGCCAACATCGCCAACTTTTACTTTTTCAAGATCAATGAAATCAACTTTCCCTTCAATATTTTTTTCGAGGATCATTTTTTTACCTGTTCTTGATTTGAAGAAGTAATAAATCATAGCTGGGGCAACGATTAAGACTACTGCAAGTGTTATAAATCCTGCAACTGTTCCCAATTCAGAAAAGGCAATGTAAACACTGGCGATCAGTAAAAGAAAGCCTCCGATTCCGGCGATAGTCACACCCGGAATTACTGCAAATTCGATCAACAGCAGGACAAGTCCCAGCAAGATCAAAAGTATAATGGTAAAAATCGACATATTTTTAATCAATCGTGGCGTTTAATTCGCGTTCAATTAAAGCATCTTTCATAGGTTTTAAAGAATCGAAAGAACCTTTTTTTACATCACATTTTCCTTTGTAATGAACCAAAATAGTACACTGGGCAGCTTGCTCATAAGCATGCTCACAAATGTCAATCAAGGCTTCGATTACATAATCGAATGTGTGCACATCATCGTTGTGAAGAATCAGGGAATTTTCAGTCCGGATATCTTCTTTCGAATCGGTTGTCGGAATGTTTTTTGGTTCTCTGATAGTCATCTTTCCTTTTCTATTTTCTTTGCTTCTTCCAAAGTTATTCTTTTTCCGTTAAAATACGGAACAACAAATGCATCTTCTATTCCTTCCTGTCGAACTTGTTTTTGCATTTTTACAGCATCATCCAGGTTGGTGAGGTTGCCGGTGGTATAAACTACTACTCCACGATCATCAGTATAATTCTCTATTTTACGGATGTACGACAATTTATCAAACTGTTTTTTTACGTAGTTGGGCAAGCCTCTGCTGTAGGCACCAATCTGAATTTTATATACCAATTCATCGTTGGTTTCCTCTTTCACTGCTGGAGTGGAAGGTACCACATCTTCAAAAACTTCGGCAATAATTAAACTGGTATCTATTTTTGGAATATTTTGTTCTTCAGTAGTATCGTGTAATTGTGATAATTTCTGCAGTTGCTTAAAGAGGGCATTGTATTCGTCTGGTGAGGCATTATCCCAGTAATTATTTTCTGCCAGTCGAGATTTGTTTAGTTGTTCCTTTACTTTTCTCTGAAGTGGCAGCAACTGGCTTTCAGCATCCATGATTTTTTGCCCCAATTCGTTACGCAGCAGCGTGTTTCGGGCAGCAGCATAATCTGAACGTAATTGAGCTAGCAAGGTGGTAAGTGAATCCAATGCTTGCTGGTCTTTTTTCCAGTTTAAAAAGGAATCAAGTCCTTCTTTTGTCCTGAAGTTGGAAGTATCTCTGTAAGTAAAATCATCGTTTATAACAAACTCAATTGGCTTTGATTTTGGAACTTCAGCTGAAATCTTATCTTGTTGGGGAGCCGGTTCCGGATGGTTCGGTATTACTTTTTCTGAATCCGTTGAGTCGCTTGATTCGGCTTCAGGATAAATCGCTGCTGATGCTATTGTATCGACTATTTTCTGAGGTCGTGAAATGGCAGACGGTGAAATGTCTTCGGTTTCACTATCAGCGTTTTTAAATGGGTTAATGTGTTCAG
>DAOPJR010000041.1:0-19493 GCA_035399765.1 Draconibacterium sp.
TCGAGAAAACAGGTTGCCAGAAATTCATCATTTGGGCTTTTATTATTAAAAACCACCCAGGCACTGTTATCGTAAACTTTTATCCTGATAGGCGTTTTAACTTCATTGTTTTGTATTACCTGCCCTGGGAAAAAGGACTTGGCACTTGTATAATAGTTATTCCAACCGGAAGTAATACCGTAACCATCTTTCCCTGCACCGAGAATATAAATATTTGTATCCTGCGAGTAAGTTTCTGCCCATTTTGCAAGGTCATTGGCATAGTAGGCAGCAGTTTCTTTCTCAATTACAGCCATTACTTCATCCTTCTCCATCAACTCTTTCGCTTTCATGGCTTTGTTATAGCTCCAGGCATCGTTTATTTCATGTGCTTTCATGAAATTTTTGTAGGCATTGTCGTATTCCTTTGCTGCCATAAAATAATCACCCATCGAGTCGTAAACATTCGGATTTTCTGGTGCCAGTTTAATGTAGGTCTCAAATGCTTCTTTTGCTTTATCCATCTTTCCAAGATTCATGTAAGAGTAGCCCAGCATGTTGTAAATAGGTGCATCGTTATCTGTTAAATCAAGCATAGCCAGATTGGTTTGCAGTACTCCTTCCACATTATTATTTATGGATTGATAGGTGGACAGCATTTGGTGAGCTGCAAGCGATTTTGGATACATTTTGACCAGTTGATTTCCCATTTCAGACAGATCAGACTCTGGATCTTCAAGCAACTTTTTTAACGCATCTTGCATAATTGCTTCATGTTTTGGTAACTTTTTAATGGCGATTGCCTTTTGAGCCAGTGATTTAAATTCATCTGTGTTTCCAAAATACAGATTGAAAGTTGCAAGCATACAGTAAGGCATAAAGAAGGTAGGATCTTCTTCGAGTGCTTCATTAAATGATGAGGTCGACTTGACGAAATTCACATCATTCATAGCCTGAATACCTTGTTGAAAAAGAGCAACAGCTTTTTCAGATTTAGAATTTACAGGCAAATCCCATGGTTCAGTCTTTTGGGCTGAAACAAAAAGAAAACAGGTTGCACACATGAGAAAAAGTGCCAGTTTTTGTAAATGGTTTTTCATAATCTTTAATTTTAAGTTATGGATAAGGTGATTTCTGCCGGGCTAAATAACAGAATGTGTTAATAGAATTAACTAAACACGCATGGAAATCAGACAAAATAGATGGGGGATAGAAACGAAAAAAATCCAGTTTCTCCATGATGTTGTATTTTCGGTTTTTCATCCGGTTATCACGGGAAATTGGGCTTTAATTTGATGGGGTAACATTAAAGTTACGACAAAATAGGCTGAATTACAATACTTTGCAGTCTGCTATTGAGGGGATGACGTAAAAATGAATTAAGTCTTATTTTCCTTCATCTATTTCTGTCAAGATGGTCATGCCTGGTTTTAATGAAATACGTTTGAAGGAAGAAGTGGAGATTTCAATCATTTCATCATCATTTTCTTCGGGGGTTGTGCTAAAATACAGGTTATATGTGGCATCCAATGGAACCATTACTTTACAATTCAATTTTGGTGGAATACGGATATCCATAAAATCACAATAATTACTTTCATCCCAAAATACATCAGTAAGCATATTTACATACATCGTGTCGCTTGTTGTATTTACCAAATTAAGTTTTTTGAATTTCTGTTCTTGCGGAATATATCCAATCTCAGTATCAAATGCAGCCGAAATACAGGCACTTGAAAAACTAAGAATAATATCGCTCCAAACATTGGCAGAGCGGGTTGATCGCAGTTCCTTCTGGCGTTCTTTGCTCGATGGATCATAAAAATAATTCGGAGTAGAACAAGAAAGTAAAAACACAGATATTAGGCTAATTATCAAGAAAAAGGAGAGTCGTTTCATGGCAAATTATTTCCGTCAAAATTACAATATTCATGCCTGAAATTCAAAATTGCACAAGGGTCTGTTTTTAGCCAGATATGAAATATATAAAAATCAGGGTTCTAAATATAGTTAATTTGAATGCTTTGTTTTTGCCTTTCATGGTATTCTCTTACCTGGTACATAAATGCTTCAAATCGCGTATCCAGTCCTATGTTATCATTCCCGTCGTAAGCAAAATTCTCCCAGGGTAGTCCGTGGTGTTCTTTACGCAGGTTGTTGGAAACGGTACAATTAATAGTCCCCGGCATACAGGTGAATGGCAAAATAATAACTACTCCCGAAATTTGTTTTTCAGCAAGTAAAACAGCCGATCCTATGGCAAGCGGAGGATCACCGTCGTAATCTTTATGAATATATTCTCCGCAATGTTCAAGCATTTCTTCCACTTCAACCTCTCCGGCCAGTTTAAAAATACTTCCCAAACTATTCGTAATCCTTTTTTCAATCGCTTTCTGGAGAAAGAGCTGAAGTTTTGCTTTTAACAGGTTTTTCATATCACCTTTCCACCGGCTATCCCTGATAAAACGAATGGTTGAATAATTGATCCATTCTCCAAATGGAGCCATCACCGTTTCAGCTCCCAATTTTTCCAACCGGTCAACAAGGTAGTTGGAGCAATACGGATTGTCACGCATAAATATTTCACCAACAATAGCTACAATCGGTTTACTCCCCAAATCTTTAACAGGAATTGATTTGAATTTCAACGCAGCATTTTCAAGTACTTTTGAGAGATTTCTACAATTGTTCTCTACCGAGTAAATAATGTTCTGTAATTGCTCATCATAAACTGCATTCGTTATCCCAACTTCAGTTTCATATGGCCTGATTTGTTCAAGCATTTTGCGCAATAAATCCCCGGCCACGATGCCTTGCCAAGCATTTTTTCTCCATTTTGCCGAATGTCCCGGTGCAATACTTGCATATGCATCTTCATTACTTGGGTGAACAATTTTGGCATTCTGGTAACCAAGCTTGTCAAAAACATGGCGATGTAACTTGTTATATTCTCCAAAGCGGCATGGACCGTTATGGTCGGGCATAAAAAAACTACTTTTTGACGGATCAGTGTTAGGATCGCGAAGTTTCTTCAGAAAACTGCCGAGTGTGCAAATAAAGGGGAAACATTCCTGTCCGTTTGTGTATTTACGACCAAGTTCCACATCTTCTTTATCTGCCATGGGCAAAACTTCACTTGGAATTCCACAACTTCGACTGGCAGCCGAAATAAAATGAACCGCATCCCTTGCATAAGGTAAATAAATGGTCCTGTCGTAAATGCTTTCTTTTTTCTCAGAGGTTATTTTGACCGGCTCTTCATCAATGGTTTTATTTTCGGCATTTTCCTTCCATCCTTTTAAACTATCCAAGAAAGCTTCAATTCGGGTGACCATTCCGGCGTCAGCGCTGTGTTCATCCACTTCGAGATGTAAAAACGGCTTGCCTTTCAATTCTTTTTTTACGAAGTGCAACAGGAAAGAATCCGGGCCACATCTGAAATTACTGAGATAAATGGCAAAAAGATTTTTCGTTTTTGAAATGATCCGGCTTGCCTTCAAAATTTTCTGTCCGTTTGGCCAGTACATTCCGGGATAATCATCAAAAATATCCTCCTGATCGAGTGGCAAAAAATCCAGCGGAATGGCTTGCACATTCATATTCTGAAGCTTACTCACCAACCTGAGATTAAGTGCCGGATCGCTACTGTTATATGGTCTGCTGATAATAACAACATTCCATCGGTCGTTTTCCAAAGTGTTTAATACATTTCTGCCTTTAATTTTTATTTTTTCTTCGAATAATTTCTGTTGGCTATCAGCTTTTTCGATGGCACTGAATAGTTGTTTTTTCCCCAGCTTAAATTTGTCGGAAAAGAATTCGTACAATTCCTTTTTTAAAGCTCTTTCGTGATAACGGAAATGCAGTGACGGAATCAGCAGTTTTTCACGAATCTTTTCATCTGTAAATGCAGCTTTCACGAGATAAGGGTGAGATTGTACCCAGGGACAGTTGCAATTGTTTGTCGGGTTGTTCTTTTCTCCCTTCACATTAACGACAAAGGGAAGAAAAATGTGATCAACATTTTTATCGATAAGGTTTAGCACATGACCATGCACAAGTTCCACTGGTAAACAAGTCTCCGAAATCATGGTTTCCAGAGAGTTTGTGATGATCTTCCTATCCGATTCATCAGATAGTATAAGGTTAAATCCGAGTTCTTCAAAAAAGGTTCTCCAGAAAGGAAATAACTGGTAATAATTCATCAGGGCTCGTGGAATACCGATGGATATTTTTCTTTCATCAGTCTTGTTTTGGAATCCATGTCTCAGGATCTCTTCCCTTTCTTCAAAATAATTAGGTAATTGTTTTCCTGCTTTTTTCCGATCATCAAACTCATATTTATCGCAAATTCCGCCATAATAGAGAGGTTTGGTTTCGCCTTCAATTTTTACACGTTTTATCTCGCAGTGATTAACACACCCTTTACAAACAAAGTTATCGGCCAGGTAATTCGTTTTACTGATTTCAAAACCTTTAAATCGGGAAGGTTGACCATTCATTGATTCACGGGCAAGAATTGCAGCACCAATGGCTCCTGTTATGTCAAAGTGTGGCGGAACATGGATTGGTTTGCCTGTAACTTCTTCGAATGCGGCAAGAACTGCCCGGTTATTGGTAACACCACCCTGGAAGAAGATTTTGTTTCCCACAGGTTTATCGCGTACCACCCGATTCAGATAATTGTGGACAATGGAGTAGGCAAGACCTGCGATTAAATTGTCCTTTGGCGTACCTTTTTGCTGGTGTGAATTCAGGTCACTTTCCATAAAAACAGTGCAACGCTCACCCAACTTGGCAGGTTTATCTGCTCCCAGCCCACGTTCTCCAAATTCCTGTATAATATTGATTCCAAGTTTATCCGCCTGTTCTTCCAGAAACGAACCGGTACCGGCGGCACATACTTTATTCATTTCAAAGTCAACAATAACACCGTTTGAAATGCTGATGTATTTCGAATCCTGGCCACCGATTTCGAAAATAGTATCGACCTCCGGGTCAATCTGAATAGCGGCGGTGGCTTGTGCTGTAATTTCATTCTGAATTAAGTCGGCCCCCACGAAATCACCGGTTAGGTATCGCCCTGAACCCGTTGTTCCGACTGCTTTTATGAACACCCTGTGGCCAATTTCCTCACCTACTTCAGCCAGTCCTGTTTTAATTGCTTCGAGTGGTTTACTGGCAGTGGGAAGGTAGCGTCTTGCCAGAACGCGGTTTTGTTTATCAATAACGGCCACATTTGTACTCAGTGATCCGACATCAATACCGAGGTAAGCTTCAATATGTTCCTCGCCGTTTAACGAAAAGACAGTCTTATCGAGAATGTGATTCTTGTCGGTTAGTTTTGCAAGTGTTTCTGATTCGTCGGCGCCTGATTTCAGGTATTCATCCAATTTTTCGAGACTGATGGTTGACTCGGAGAAGCACTTGTTTTCAATTGCAAAAAGCACGGCACCAATCGCTCCCATCGATGCGTAATATTTTGGAACCAGTAACTCGCCGGGTTGCAAGCCATAAATTTCGGTAAAGGCACGAATCATTCCCTGGTTTGCAGCTACACCTCCCTGAAACATGATCGGTTTAACTAATTCTTTGCCTTTTCCGAGTGTGCTTTTAAAGTTTCGGGCAACTGCAAAACAAAGCCCGGCAATAATATCGTAGACCGGTGTTGCAACCTGCTGAAGGTGAATCATATCACTTTTGGCAAAAACCGAGCAACGTCCCGCAATCCTGGGAGGATTAGCTGATTTCATGGCCAGTTCACCAAATTCATTTTCAATGGAAACACCAATACGTTTCGCCTGTTGGTCGAGAAACGAACCTGTACCGGCAGCACAGAGGCTGTTCATGGTGAAATCCGATAATTTCGTCCCTTCCTTTAACTCGCTTTTATCCAGGAAAATCAGTTTGGAATCTTCACCTCCCATTTCAATTATGGTGCGTACATCAGGATAAAGTTCCATCACTGCTTTCGATTGTGCAACAATCTCATTTACAGCAATACCATTCAAAAGTCTGGAAGCCAGCTTACTGCCTGTTCCCGTTAAAGCAATGGTCCCCGACAAATCGTGATGCTTTTTTAAAATAGTGACTAACCGGTCTTTTAATGTATTGAATGGCCTGCCATAACTGAAATCGTAATATTCTTCAATTACTTCTTTTCTTTCGTTTATGACAACAGTATTTACAGAAATGGAGCCTATATCAGAACCGAGATAATTCATGGTGTTAGATTTAGGTTAGTACAACTTAATATTTTAAACAATACTAATTCTTTGCCATATTGTCATTCTCAGTTTTAGGGATATCATAGCAGAAGTTACGGTGTAAATTTCTAAATGACAAAAGATACCTTAAGGATTAGGCTATTAGAGTCTTATGATTTTGTTCTGTCATAAGAAAACAATTTGTGCTTTTGTATGAATAGAGAAGTTGTGAAAATTTTATTCTCCTAATTGTTAATAAATTAGTATTCAGTGCATTAAGTGATATTGTGAGTGAAAGTCACAAATGGTCAGTTTAGTCTACATATAAATGGATAATTTTAGACTGGTTCTAAAAAGAAAAAATCGAATTATCTTTATCAAAATTCAAAAATGCATATCAAAAATCTTCAGATATACTTATTTGGTTCTTATTGCGTTATATAACAAATTGACAATAATGAAAAGATTACTGATTCTAATTACAATCCTAAGTCTTAGCGTTGCTGTTTCGGCACAGAAAGCAATATTCGACATTGGAATTAAAGGTGGCATCAACAGTTCAAAAGTCAGTTTGAAGCCAAACGATTACAATGAAAGTAATATTTTAAAAATGCATTTTGGTGCGTTTGCACGTCTTGGCTTTGGAAGCGTTTTTGTGCAACCTGAAGCTTATTTTACGAAGAAAGGAGGAGAGTTTCATGATGTTATTGATTTGGCCGGAGATTTTAATTACAGTGCCGTAGATGTCCCTGTTTTGCTTGGTGTCAATCTAATGAAAGGAACTAATTTCAATCTTCATGTAATGGGGGGCCCCGTTTTTGGTTATATAACCAAAGATGACGTGGATTACGCGAATTTTGATCAGCAGTTTTTTAAGGATCACTACGTTGGATTACAATATGGAGCCGGTATCGACGTGTATATGGTAACATTGGATTTCAGGTTTGAAAATGGGAATACAGTTTACAAATCTGATATGGTAAAAGGGAAAAATGCAACGTTTATGGTATCCCTTGGAATCAAACTTTTATAGAGAAATAAAAAGACTGCAATAGATAAGGCTTCCATTACGGGAGCCTTTTTTATGCCTCTTTCAAATCATCTTCATTCTTTTTCTTGAACCAGTTTCGAGGGTTAAGATAATTCTTGTAGCGGGCAAATAGCTCTTTCCCAACCAGTAGTCCGCCAAGCCAGAAGACTACTTCCATTAATACAAGGCTGGTGGTAGAAGCAATTACTTTAGTTTTGGTTGGCAGGTCGAAAAACGGAATGATAAAAGTAGCGCCGAAGAATACACCTGAAAAGATCATCAGGACGATACCCAGTTTTATTTGCTTGTTTTTGTTCTTAACCATTTGTTTCCGGGACCATGCTTTTGATGAGAAAAGTATAGGCATTGGGTCCTTCATTAAACAACAAGTCGAGGATACTTAAGTTTGGAATAAAAGAAAATTTATCGCCAAATACCTGCGTGTAAGGCAGTAGTTTGAATTCTTTGTCCTCTAACTCTTTGTTTTTTGGTGAGATTAATTCCCTGAGATTTAACGCGTCACCCGGGATTTTCTCAAAGTCTTCGGTAAATATTGAACGATCCTCAATTTCCAGGAAATTACAAATGCATTGATGAATCTGCAGGTTATAATCAATCAGGTAATGAAATTTTTTACTGAAAAAAGGTTCCAACTCATCCTGGTAGTATTCGAAATATGGTGACGAGTTATAAGCCGAAACGATGGTTTGCCAATGACTTCGCTGCCATTCGGTGTCGTAGGAGATCTGAACATCTTTCATCAGAATTTTAGGTCCACGCCCTTTTACTACCGGAACTACCAGAGAAATAGGACCGTTCCCGCCAATAATAACGCAACGGTTTCGATAGGTTTGCTTCGTGAAGTTTTCAAATTGTTCAATGTAAACTTTCGGGTGGTGAAGAAAGCGTACGTAATAATGTATCGGTGCAAAATAAGCAGAACTCAGTAAAACGGTTGGTGTCATGTTAGTCTTTAAAAAATGAGGAGCCTTCCTCTTCATCATCTAGTTTTATTCCCTCTGGATCGGTTTCTTCATCTTTGCGCTCTATTTTGGGGTGGTCCATTTCGTGCAGCTTTTTAAGCTCGTCATTAAAACGAATCAATTTCTTCAGTTCACGCTTCGATTTCCACAATTTGGGATAAAGATAGATAGTGCATAGCAAATAACCGATTACCAAACAAGCGATCATTACCAATACGAGCGGCACATCTTTAATTCCCCAAAAAAACAAGTGAATACTCACATTCATCTGATTTTGCAGGGTGAATAACACGAGTAACACTGCCAAAATCAATAATATGATGATACTTGTCTGTTTCACATCTTTTTTTCGTAAAGATAAAAAAAGGATGACAGCTGTGCCATCATCCTTATAACGAATATTTTTATCCGAGATTGTGAATTCTTTGAATATCAACTTATTTTACTCCTTTAAAGAAACGGCTGAACCGAATGTTCGCCGGGAAACTTTTGTCTTTGTCGAGCGATAACCAGATAAATTTGGCTTTTCCCACAACATGATCTTCAGGTACAAATCCCCAGTAACGCGAATCGGCTGAATTGTCGCGGTTATCACCCATCATCCAGTAATAATCCATTTTAAAGGTATAGCTTGTGGCTACTTCACCATTGATTTTTATTACATCGCCGTCTACTTCCAGATCGTTTCCTTCATATACATCGATGATTCGGCGATAAAGAGGAAGGTTATCAACGGTGAGTTGAATGGTAGTTCCTTTGGCAGGAACGGTTAACGGGCCAAAATTGTCGACATTCCATGGATAGCGATTATCTGATGGAAAAATAGCCGGATCCCATTTCCCGGGTTCTTCAATTGTCTGAGTTATTGATTCAATATTGGAGAACGCTTTCATTTGATCTTTAGCATCCTCGGTAAGAGGGAAGATATATCCCATTCCTGTAAGCGGAGTCCTGTCATCATCTGCGATGTGCAGTTTATCCAGCGCTTTGGGATTAATGGAAGTGCCGTTTGTTTGAACAACATAATTAAACTGCATTCCCGGGAAGTGTTTCTGCGCAGTGCCATTCACATATAACTGACTATTTTCAATTTTGATCTCATCGCCGGGAATAGCAACGCAGCGTTTGATATAATTTTCCCGCTTATCTACCGGTCGTGAAATAATCTCTCCAAAATTACGCTTGTCACTCCATACGCGGCTTCTTCCATAAGCCCGTATCAGTTGGTAATAACTTTGAGTAGGAATTCCAAGCGCTACGGTATCGCCTTCAGGAAAATGAAAAACCACCACGTCGTTGTTCTTCACTTTTCCAAGACCTGCCATGCGGTGATAAGGCAGCTCAATGGCTTCTGAATACGATTTTCCTCCAACGATCGGTAAAGTGTTATGCACAAACGGAACCGACAACGGAGTGTTCGGTGTTTTAGGACCGTACGCAGTTTTACTAACAAACAGATAATCGCCAACCAACATCGATTTTTCCATCGATGAAGTTGGGATGGTATATGCTTCAATGAAAAACATACGTATAAAAGTGGCAGCGATCACCGCAAAAATGATAGCATCTACCCATTCAACCACTTTGGTTTGTTTACCATTTGGCGGATTTTTCTTTTTCCAGAACGACCAGTGCACTTTTTGTGTGATGTAAATATCAAAAATCACAGCCAGTCCAAGGAACCAGATGTATCTTTCGAGCCAGATCACCCAGAGTGAATAGAGTACAGCAACGGTAATAAATTTAAACCACTTGTTTGATAATATTGATCGTAACATGTAATTATTTTAAATATTTAATAAGTCTTTCATGGTAAGAATACCTTTATTTTCACGACAGAATTCTGCTGCAAGAACGGCTCCGAAAGCAAATCCTTTACGGCTTTTGGCACTGTGGGTAATTTCAATAAAATCCACATCCGATTCGTATCTGATCGTGTGAATTCCCGGAACTTCACCAACACGTTCCGATTTAATATTCAGTTCGTTCTTATCTGCCGCTTTATCGTTTACCCACTGGTTTAATCCCGGTAAAATTTCCAGAATATCATCTGCCAAACTTATAGCGGTACCACTTGGGGCATCCAGTTTTTGTGTATGATGAACTTCTGTCATTTCCACATCATATTCTTCTCTGGATGCCATTAATTCTGCCAGCTTTCTATTTAATTCAAAAAAAAGATTTACACCAACAGAAAAGTTACTTCCGTAAAAAAATGTTCCGTTTGTTTCGGCACATTTAGCATATACTTCCTCTTTGCGATCCAGCCAGCCGGTTGTTCCGCTCACAACCGGAATTCCGGCTTCGAAGCAAGTATAATAATTTGAGACAGCAGAAACAGGCATCGTAAATTCGATGGCAACATCGCATTTCTTCAGGTTTTCAACCGTAAGGTCTTTCTGATTATTAACATCGATTTTTAATGCTATTTCATGGCCACGTTCCAAAGCGATCTTCTCAATCTCTTTTCCCATTTTCCCGTAGCCGATCAGTGCTAACTTCATTGATAATTAATTATCGGTATTAAAAACAAGCCACAAATATAAAATATTACTCAAATCTAACCAGTAAGCTGTCAAACTTAAAAACTTTTCGATGAACAGGAAATTAATACCGACATCCTTTTAAATTTAATTCACATTTGTGTTTTTCGTGTTGGTGTTTAATTCTATATTTTTACATCGCACGAAATTTAATTATGAAAGAAGTAAAACTGGTTGCTACTGATTTGGATGGGACATTTCTGAAAAACGACCGGTCGATTAGTGTTGCAAACCTGAAAGCTTTGCATGAACTTGGTAAACGGGGAATTGTTAGGGTGGCGGCAACAGGCAGGAACCTGCAAAAAGTCCGCGAAGTTCTGACTCCCGAAATTCCATTTGATTTTGTTGTTTTTTCATCCGGAGCCGGGGTTTTCAACTGGAAAACTCAACAACATATTCATAGTCAGAATCTGGTTGTAGATTCGGCTCAAAAATTATTGAGGCATTTTATTCAGAAAGGCGAAAGCTTTCATGCTTTTTACCCGGTACCTGAAAATCATCAGCATTATTATTACCGTGGAACTGAAGCCAGCGAAGAGTTTGAAAGATACTTCATTTTTAATAAATATTATGCAGAGGAACTCAATACGGATAAACTTCCGCAAACAGAGCTTTGTCAGTTTCTGGTCATTATTAAAGAAGACGAAGATCATTTTCAGCAGTTAAAAACTGAAATTGAGGCGCTATGTCCTGAGATCAGGGTGATTCGTACTTCATCGCCAATTACTGAAGGGTATATTTGGATTGAGGTGTTTCATCATTCAGTTTCAAAAGGAAATGGCGTTTTGGAAGTTTGCCGGGTGAGCGGTATCGATCCGAAACTGACGATGGGAGTAGGTAATGATTACAATGATTTCGATTTGCTTGAATTTACCCGTCATTCGTTTTTAACTGATAATGCTCCACTGAAAATAAAACACCGCTTTCCGCTTGTCCCAAGTAATGAGGATGATGCTTTTGCCAGGGCAGTGGAACCTTTGTTTGATTAAAATGTTGTAATAATCAAAAATATTTCAGACACATGTATAAAAAAATAACGATGAAATTTCTTTTTAGTACCATTTTTATGTTGAGCACCTTGTTACTGAGTGCTCAGAGCAATATTGATTTAAACAGCAAACTGCCCGAAGATCCTGCAGTTAGTAAAGGAGTTTTACCTAATGGTTTAACGTATTATGTTCGTGCCAACAGTGAACCGAAAAATCGAGCTGAACTGATGTTGGTAGTTGATGCAGGTTCGGTTGATGAGGATGATGACCAGCAGGGATTGGCGCACTTTTGCGAACACATGTCGTTTAACGGAACCAGGAATTTCCCAAAACATGAATTGATCAATTATTTTGAATCGATTGGGATGGATTTTGGTGCAGAAATTAATGCCTATACCAGTTTTGATGAAACGGTTTACACTATTACGGTACCATTAGATAGTGCAAAGTACATGGATAAAGGATTGCAGGTTTTATACGACTGGGCTTGTCAGGTAACCGATTCGGATGAAGAGATCAACGCTGAAAGAGGTGTGATTCTGGAGGAATTAAGAGGTCACAAAAGTGCAGATGAAAGAATGCGCGAAAAATACTGGCCTGTTTTAATGTACGATTCAAAATATGCCGACAGATGGACTTCAGGGAAAGAAGAAATTATCGAAAACTGCCCGCCTGATGCCATACGCAGATTCAGGAACGATTGGTATCGCCCCGATTTACAGGCAATTATTGTTGTGGGTGATTTCAATCAGGATGAAATGGTGGCAGCCATTAAGAAAAAGTTCGCTGACATCCCGGTGAAGACCGATGAAAGAGTAAAGCAATATTTTGAAGTTCCAAAGCACAAAGAAACTCTGGTTAGCATCAATACCGATCCTGAAGCACAGTATCCTTTTGCTTATGTTTTTTATAAGCATGATCTTAAAATTGCCAGAACAGTATCCGATTACCGTGAAATGATCATGCAAAGTCTGTATATGGGAATGATCAACAACCGTTTGGCAGAGAAAACGCAACAGGCTGATCCACCGTTTTTAATGGGACAATCTTCTTACTCTAATTATGTTGGACCGCTGAGTATTTATGTATCGTTTGCAGTTACTCAGGGAGATAAGATTAAAACCGGGTTAAAAGAAGTGTTACTTGAAAACGAACGGGTGAAGAAATTTGGTTTTACTGAATCTGAATTGGAGCGACTGAAAACTGCAGTCTTAAATAATATGGAAAAGGCTTATAACGAGCGAAATAATACCAAGTCGGTAAGTTATGCGAATGAATATGTGCGGAACTTTTTGTTTACGGAAGAACCTTTCCCGGGAATTGAAAATGAATACAATTACTACAAGGAAATGCTTCCCGGAATCACTGTGGATGAGATCAATGCGCTGGCTCAAAAATGGGTAACCAACGATAATCGTGTGGTGATTATTACCGCTCCTGACAATGATAAAACGATTGTTCCGACAAAAGATGAAGTTCTAGATTTATTGGATGATGTTGAGAAGACCGATATCAAACCTTATGTGGATGCCGTGTCAAATGTTCCGCTTATTTCCGACGAACCTGTTGGAAGCAAAGTGAACTCAGAGAAACAACTCGACAATGTGGATGCGGTGGAGTGGAAGCTTGAAAACGGTGCAACCGTAGTTCTCAAAAAGACTGATTTTAAAGACGATGAAATTCTTTTTAGTGCCTGGAGTTTGGGAGGAAGCTCGCTTTATCCTAATAATGAAGTAGTTTCAGCTGATTTAACTACAGAAGTGATGGGGGAGAGCGGGATTGCTGATTTCGATGAAATTACACTGAATAAAATGCTGTCGGATAAAGTGTTCAGTGTTTCCCCATATATAAGTGAGCTACGCGAAGGTTTTAACGGAAGCTCATCTGTAAAAGATGTGGAAACCATGTTGCAAATGGTTTACCTGTATTTTACCGAACCTCGTTTCGATAATGTTAGCTACCAGTCGCTTATGACGCAATATGCTACCGTTCTTGCAAACCGTGCAAACTCCCCGGAAGCAAATTTCAGGGATACTTTAAGTGCTGTTTTGTCCGATTACAATCCACGGGAAATGCCGATGACCGAACAACGTTTAAAAGAAGCTTCTTTCGATCAAATTAAGCAGATTGGTAAAGACCGTTTCAAAGATGCTTCCGATTTTAAATTTTTCTTCGTGGGTAACATCGACCTGGGCAAAATTAAACCTCTGGTTGAAAAATATATTGGTGGAATTCCAACATTAAATCGAAATGAACACTGGAAAGATCAGGGAATTGAAAAACCAAATGGTGTTATTAATAAAATAGTTCATAAAGGAGAGGAACAAAAAAGTATCCAGTACATTTTGTTCCATGGCGATTTTGATTACAAAGCAGAAAACCAGATACAACTGGATGCTGTTTCTAAGATTCTGACCACACGTTTACTTAACGTTATTCGTGAAGATAAGAGCAGCGTTTATTCGATTGGCGCTTATCCTTCTACCAGCAAATTCCCGGAACCGGAATATACTGTTTCGATTTCGTACGGTACTTCACCTGCTAAATTGGATGAACTGGAGTCAGCCGTTTTCGACATTATTAAAGAATACGCGAAAAACGGGCCAACCGAAGAGGAATTGAATACGGCGAAAGAAAAAATGCATCGCGAACGCGAGGTTCAGGTGCGTGAGAATTCTTTCTGGCTCAATATTCTTAGTAACACGTATTACATCAAAAATGGCGATTTTTCGCAATTCGGGAATTTTGATAAACTGGTGGATGATTTAACTAAAGAATCTACCCAAAAAGCCTTTCAGGATTATTTTAATTTCGATAATTACATTGGCGTAGCACTGGCGCCAGCAAAATAAAAAGAAACTTTATTTAAGCGGAAGCCGGAGTTTTCATTTCTCCGGCTTTTTTTATTTCAAAAAGTATAATTTTGAAACTTCTAATTTTGTAATCTAATCTACAATTTGTTTGTAAAAAAGAAGGAGGATTCATGAAGGTTTGTGGTTTTACATTTATTCGTAATGCAGTAAAGTTTGATTTTCCGGTTGTGGAAGCCATCAATTCGATATTGCCGGTATGTGATCATTTTGTGGTGGCTGTGGGAAAATCGGATGATGATACTTTACCGTTAATTCAATCCATTAATCCGGATAAAATAACCATTGTTGAAACCGTTTGGGACGAGAATCGAAGGGAGGGTGGTCAGGTTTATGCCGATGAAACCGACAAAGCTTTTGATGCCATTCCTGAAGAATACGATTGGTGTTTTTATATTCAGGGCGATGAAGTCGTTCATGAACAATATCTTCTTAATGTAAAAAAGGCAATGGAAGACAACCTGGATAAAACAGAAGTGGAAGGCCTTCTTTTTAAATACCTTCATTTTTACGGCTCATTCGATTATGTAGGCGATTCCAGGCATTGGTACCGAAACGAGATCAGGGTGATTCGAAACAACAAAAAGATTCGGTCTTACCGTGATGCGCAGGGATTCAGGAAGGACAACATCAAATTGAAAGTTGTTCCGATCGATGCTTATATTTATCATTACGGCTGGGTACGTCATCCCAAATACATGCAAGAGAAAGTAAATGCTGTTAAAGCTTATTATGGAGGTTTAAGTGATGAAGAAGCACAACAAAAAGCTGCTGAGGAAGAATTCCAGTACGGCGAGAAGAAACATTCGGTACGCAAATTCTCGGGAACTCACCCGAAAGTGATGCAAAAACGAGTTGAAAGGTTGAACTGGGATTTTAATCCTGATCTTGTAAAAGTTAAAATGGATCTTCGTCACAGTATACTTCACTGGATTGAGAAGAAATTTGGAAAGCGTTTATTTGAATACCGGAATTACGAGATTTTAAAATAGGTTGAGCCCTCTGTTTTTCTAATTGTAATCCCGGAATAGTTCTCTTGCCAAAGCGAGTTCATCGGGTTTACCCACATCCATCCATAAGTCAGAATCATCAGCAAGGCCTTTAATCGTTTTGGATTTTGCCAGTTCGAGATAGAGTTTGATGATCGAAAACCGTTCTTCGTTGGGCATGTATTCAAATATTTCTGGTTGAACAAAATGAATTCCGCTGAAAGCAAATTCCTGTGCCGCTTCAAAAGATTCAGGTCTCGAAATCTTCTTTTCTCCACTTTTTTTATTAATCCAGCCAACCAGTTGCATTTCCTGATCGAACATGAAATAGCGCGATGATTCACGCTTTCGTATAAGTAAACTGGCTAACGTCCCTGATTTCTGATGTACCTGACACATCTTTTGCAAGTTCACATTACTGAGAACATCTACATTGTATAAAAGGATGGATTCTTTTCCCGAAAACAGGGAGGCTGCTTTCTTTAGTCCGCCACCGGTTTCCAGCAAAAGTCCTGATTCATCTGAAATTTTCACCGGAATCTCCCATTGGTTCTCTTGTATAAATTGAATAACCTTTTCCGGGAAATGATGAACGTTAACAACAATCTGCGAAGCACCTGCTTTCGTAATCTTTTCGATGGCACGCCTAAGCAATGTTTTTCCACCCACCTCAACAAGCGCTTTGGGTTTATTGGCCGTTTCTTCTTTTAAACGGGTTCCGAGTCCCGCTGCAAAAATCATTGCTTCCATCTTTCAGACTTTTAAATTAACAGATCTGAGTATTGAAATAACCGGATAAGTATTTTCCAATTTCTTTCTTCTTTGGGGAGGTAGAAAGGGCTTTACCTGATACGGTCCAGACTTCTAACAAGTGCTTCGTCTTTCCCGATAGAACGAATCGCCAGCCAGTCAAGAATGATGGCTACTACCGGGAAAGCAACCGGAATTTTAAAAGCAACTTTTGCCCCGTGAAAGCCGGAATATGTGAAATAAAAGAATAATCCGAACAGTCCTAAAAGCAAAATAATTGTAAAGACCAACAACCTTATTTGAAGAATCCGTTTTTTATACATGAAAATGATTACAACATGCAACAGCATTATGATTCCTATAAATATCAATAAAGGCAGGCCGTCAAATATCATTTCTTCACCGTTGAAAATACCTTTGGCAACCAACTCCATTAAGTTACCATCTACTGAAATGTCGGCTAGTTTAAATTTAAACAAAGAGGCTACGAGCAACTCTGCAATCAGGATATAAATGGTTTGAATACGTTGTAACATCGTTATAATTTTTCAGCAAAAATAGACAATCAAAATCTTTCTCAAAATCAAAAGTTCAGCCCGTTATTAAAAAAACAAAGAAACACGTACTTTTGCTATAAAAATCGATAAGACAGCTAAACAATAGAAACCAAGCATTGTTTTTCTGTATTAATAAAAGTTAATTAAAAATCAACAATGGATAAATTCTCATCAGTGGGAAATCAGGAGTTAGAAGCCATCGACGACCTTTATCAATCGTATCTTAAAAACCCGGAGTCGATTGACAAAAGCTGGCAGCAGTTTTTTGCGGGTTTCGAATTGGCACGAGCCAATTATGCAGAAAAACCTTCTGCTGTAAAACTCGATAATTTAGACAAAGAATTTGCCATCCTTAATTTAATCCATGGTTATCGGCAACGCGGACACTTGTTCACTAAAACCAATCCGGTTCGTGCACGGCGTACTTATACACCGACACTGGATATCGAAAACTTTGGACTGGAAGCAAAAGACCTTGAAACTACTTTTCAGGCAGGGAATGAAATTGGAATCGGCCCGGCAAAATTAAAAGACATTGTTGCACACCTCGAAGATACCTATTGTCGTTCGGTAGGAGTGGAATACATGTACATGAGGCATCCGGAGGTATTGCAGTGGCTGC
The DNA here is from genome assembly GCA_035399765.1 of Draconibacterium sp. Taxonomy (GTDB): domain Bacteria; phylum Bacteroidota; class Bacteroidia; order Bacteroidales; family Prolixibacteraceae; genus Draconibacterium. The sequence continues at coordinate 17,519 of DAOPJR010000041.1, forward strand.
GTCAGCGAATGGAAAGCAGCAGAAATTCGGAGTCGTATACCAATGAGAAGAGAAAGCATTTCTTTTATCATTTAAAATTGGCAGTTGGTTTTGAGAGTTTTATCCATAAGAAATTTGTAGGTCAGAAGCGTTTTTCACTTGAAGGTGCTGAAGTCTTGATTCCCGCACTGGATGCTGTTATTGAAAAAGGTGCTGAATTGGGCCTTGAAGAATTTATTCTTGGAATGGCACACCGTGGCCGCCTGAATGTACTGGCCAATATTCTGGAAAAACCGTATCAGAATATTTTCAAGGAATTTTACGGGAAAGAATATGAAGACGATATTTCGCAGGGCGATGTAAAATACCATTTGGGTTACGAAAACGAAGTGATGACTGACTTTAACAAGAAAGTTAAACTGAAGCTGGTACCTAATCCATCGCACCTGGAAACCGTTGGGCCGATTGTGGAAGGAATGGTTCGTTCTCAAATCGATTCGGCATACAATGGCGACTATAATAAAGCGGCTGCCATTATCATTCACGGAGATGCAGCTATTGCAGCCCAGGGTGTGGTGTACGAAACCATCCAAATGTCACAATTGCCGGGCTACAAAACTGGTGGAACCATTCATCTTGTAATCAACAACCAGGTTGGATTTACTACTCCATACCTAGAAGCGCGATCCAGTACGTACAGTACCGATGTGGCTAAGGTTACACGTTCTCCCGTATTCCATGTGAACGGCGACGATGTGGAAGCTTTGATTTACACGATCAAACTGGCCATGGAATTTCGCCAAAAATTTCACGCCGATGTTTTTATCGATATTTTATGTTACCGTAAATACGGTCATAACGAAGGGGATGAACCACGGTTCACACAACCTTTGCTTTATAAAGCCATCGAGAAACATAAAAATCCAAGAGATATCTACGCCGACAAATTGAATGAGTTAGGAGTGATGTCGTTGGCAGAGTCGAAAGCCGAAGTGAAAGCTTTTGACCAGTTTCTGGAAGGAAAATACAAGGAATCGGAAAAAATAGAAAAACTGAAGATCCGAAAATTCCTTCTGAAGGAATACGAAAATTATGAAATGCCTTCCAAATCGTTATTCAACGGAAATGTGGAAACCGGCGTTGATACGGACACTTTATTGATGGTTGCCGAAAAGATTAATTCATTACCGGAAGATTTGCCATTTTTCAAAAAGGTTGATCGTATTATTTCGGATCGTAAAATGATGATCCACGATGACCGGCTCGATTGGGCTATGGGTGAGTTGCTTGCCTACGGAACCCTTTTAAAAGAAGGACATGCCGTTCGCCTGAGCGGACAAGACAGTGAAAGGGGAACTTTTGCACACCGTCATGCTGCCTTTGTCATTGAAGGAACCGAAGAAAAATATGTTCCGTTAAAAAATATTTCGGAAGATCAGGCTGAATTCTCGGTTTACAATTCTCTTTTATCAGAATACGGAGTGCTGGGATTTGAGTATGGATATTCGCTGGCCCAACCCAATGGATTAACTCTCTGGGAAGCACAGTTTGGCGATTTTCACAATGTGGCGCAGGTAATGATCGATCAGTATATTACCTCTGCTTTCGAAAAGTGGGGATTAATGAACGGGCTTGTGCTTTTGTTGCCTCACGGCTTCGAAGGTCAGGGACCTGAACATTCAAGTGCCCGAATCGAGCGCTTCCTGCAGCTGGCTGCCAATAATAATATTCAGGTTACCGTTCCGAGTACTCCTGCCAACTTGTTCCATTTATTACGTCGCCAGGTGAAAATGAACAGTCGTTTACCTCTTATCGTTTTCACACCAAAAAGTTTACTTCGTCATCCGATGGTACAATCGAAACTGGAAGACTTTACAACCGGTGGTTTCCTGGAATTAATTGATGATGACCAGGCTGACAGCAAATTGGTGGAAAAAGTAGTATTTACTTCCGGAAGGTTGTATTACGATTTAGTCAAACACAAAACTGAACAAGG
>DAOPJR010000041.1:19593-30091 GCA_035399765.1 Draconibacterium sp.
TTGGAATCTATTTTCAGCAAAAAGGAAATTACCGTTTAATTATTGAGAATATTCCAAAACAAAATGTTTGGTGTTTCTGGTTTGAAAATCAAATCAGAATGATGAGATTTGAAATAAAAAGCGAAAGCAAAAATAAAAACCATGATAGTTGAAATTAAAGTACCGAGTCCCGGAGAATCCATTACCGAGGTTGAAATAGGCACCTGGCTGGTGGAAGACGGGGCAGTGGTAAACAAAGACCAGGAGATCGCGGAAGTTGAATCAGACAAAGCTACATTAACCATTGTTGCCAGCGAAGCCGGAAAGATAGTTATTAAAGCTGAAGAAGGCGAAACGATTGAAGTGGGTGCAGTGGTTTGTACCATCGATACCAGTGTTGCACCGGTTAAGGCAGTGGCAAAAGCTGAGGCTCCGGCTGAGGAGAAAGTGGAAGTTAAAGAGAAGGTTAAAGAAACTCCTGCTCCGGTAAAAGAAGTGGCAGCTTCATCAACTTACGATAAAGTAAAAGTTACTGATGTCGCCAAAGAAATGATGAAAGAGAACAATCTTTCGGTTGACGATGTAATCAGTGGTTTAAAACGTCTGGGTAAAAAGGAAGTGGAAGCTGTTCTCAGTGCACCGCAGGCACAGGTATTTCAGCAAAAAGTAGCCAGCCGTGATGAGGAACGAGAAAAGATGTCGAGCCTGAGAAGGAAGTTAAGTGCGCGTTTGGTTTCAGTGAAAAACGAGACAGCCATGCTCACCACATTCAACGAAATTGATATGAGTTTTGTGATGGATATGCGTAAAAATTACCAGCAAAAATTCATCGATAAACATGGATTTAAACTAGGTTTCATGTCTTTTTTCACTAAAGCAGTAGCGGTTGCCATGGATTTTCATCCGATGGTAAATGCACAAATTGACGGGGAAGAGATTGTGATGCCAAAATTTGTTGATGTGGGTATTGCGGTTTCCACGCCAAAAGGTTTGATGGTTCCAATCGTGCGGAATACCGAAAGTAAATCAATTCCGGAAATTGAACTGGAAATTAAGGAGTTGGCAGAAAAAGCACGTAGCAAAAAAATATCGGTGGAAGAACTTTCCGGAGGAACATTCACTATTACCAACGGTGGAGTGTTTGGATCGCTGCTGTCCACACCAATCATTAATCCACCACAGTCGGCTATTCTCGGGATGCACAACATTGTGGAACGCCCGGTTGCTGTAAACGGACAGGTTGTAATTCGCCCGATGATGTATGTGGCGCTTTCGTACGACCACCGTATAATCGACGGAAAAGACTCCGTGGGTTTCCTGGTAAAAGTGAAAGAAATGCTCGAAAACCCGGAACGCATGTTTACCAACGGCAAAGATGCCGGTGAACTGTTGCTCGGGATTTAAAATATTTATTTCAGGGATGGAGAACCGTTTCTTTTAGAGGGAACGGTTCTTTTTGTTTCCTGTTGAGACTGACTTTTTGTAGATCACTTATGTTAACCCAAGCCGTATAAATACGCATTCGTTTTGCGTATAAATACGTGTTGACCATCACGCAACCTTTTGTTATCTTTAAACATCAATACATAGAAAACCATAAAATCAAACCCAATGAATACTTCTTAAAAAGGATTTTAATTAACGAAACTAAATACCTTTTTTGAAACTTCTCTTGAATAGTAAAACGCAATTAATTAACTAACAATACTTAAAACTTATGAATACAATGATTTCCAAACTGAAAGTTCAGTTTTTCCTGGTTTTTATGCTGACACTGTTGTTTACAGCCTGCGATAAAAACGACCCTTTCGAGGGTACTTCCGGCACATTTACCGACGAGCGCGACGGCCACCAGTACAAGTGGGTAAAAATAGGCGAACAAATATGGATGGCCGAAAACCTGGCCTATGTGCCTTATGCCTGTGCACCCGATTCGCAATGCGGTATTTGGGTATACGACTATTACGGCGAAGGCTCGTTTTATGAAAATTACACAACCTACGGCTGTTTGTACGACTGGCAAACCGCCATGGAAGTTTGCCCCGAAGGATGGCACCTCCCCTCCGACGAAGAATGGATGGAACTGGAACGTTTCCTGGGAATGTCCGAAGAAGAACTTTATATAAATAATTTCCCTAGAGGAAGAGATTCAAATGTATCAGGAAAACTTGGTGCTGGGATGGATTTATGGATTGAAAAAAATGTGAATGCTACGAATGAATACGGTTTTACTGTATTGCCTGGTGGACAAAGATCATATTTTGGGCCACCAGGGGTATATAAGGGATTGGGAGAATCTACTGTCTTCTGGACATCTTCATATGATGATCAAGGATATTTGTTGTGGGTTAGAGCAATTGGAATTGATGGTGTTTATCGTACAAATGTCCATGGTAACTTCGGTAATTCTGTTCGCTGTATAAAAAATTGATTTTAATGTTGAGTTATGCGCTAACTGAATGCATCATATGTTTTAACAATAATTAAATCTTCAAACTATGAAAAATCTGAAAAATTATTTCTCATTGTTTTTGATCTTACTTTCTACCTCCGCTCTCGCGCGATTGCATCGCGTGATTCGAAAATATTTTTTCTGAAATAAGGCCACTCAGAAAATCTTGAAGGTCTGTATAATTCTTAAAAAACAACCCCAAATTCCTTATCAATTAGTTCATAGTTCCAGGGATCTGCCTGCCACAGATCCAATTGATTGGATGTATCACTCGGTGAAAAGTTTGCTCCAACAATCCATGGTTGCTTTTCTCCCCATTGCTGAGCCTTTTCAACACTCCATCGTTCCTGATGCGATTCCTGCTTTTCTTTTTATGGTTTCTTAATTTCAGATAAAGGCTCTAAATCATTGTGGTATTATTGCGCCGGTTTTATTATCTTTTTTGCATCAACGGTAATATCATAAAGATTACTTTCTTCATTCCACTTTAAAACAAGCGGTACAATACGAGTTCGTCGGGGTATTACTTTATTTTCTGAATAGTGCACATGATACACGTAATACAATTGACCGTCTTTCCCTTCAAATACATCACCGTGCCCTGAACCGTTTTCACCTACAATTGAGCGATGAATAACTGGACTATTCTTGTGTTTTATCCATGGACCGTAAGGAGAATCTGCTGTAGCGTATCCCATAGCATAATCAATATTCATGAAATGATTGGCGGAATAAAACAAATAGTATTTACTTTTCATTTTCACTACAGTAGGACCTTCTAAAATAGGATCAGATGGGTAATTTGGAGTTGCTTCCCAAGCTTCAGTTTGATCAAAACATTTTTTAAGTGTTTCTTCTTTTATTTTCCCTTTATTGATATCAAATTCAGCCACCCATAGATAATTTCCTTTATTAAACCGAACATGATAGAGGTAATATTTCCCATCCTCATCTTGAAAAATGTAGGAGTCAATATTTTTTTCTGATCCATCAATGGGCTCAATTTTTTCTTGTCGATATGGTCCCAAAATTGACTTAGATTTGGCCAGTACCGTTTGCTCATTAGCTGTATAAGTAAATAAGTAATCGTTATCAACCTTTAAAATTTGAGGTGCCCAAAAACCTTCTGAACCATAAGCCCCATCATGTTTGTTTAGTATCATAGTTCGCGGCTTACCTTTTGGAGATTTCCAATCTTGAAGATTATCAGATTCTAAAATGGCAAAACCAAAAGGTTCTTGATCTCTCGTTCCGGTTAGGTAGTATTTATCATTTTCAAAATATATTGTTGGATCAGCAAAAAATATCTCGTATTTGCTTGCTACATCATCTTCCTCTATTTTGTTTTTTGTATCTACCTTTTCCTTACCACTTGTTGTTAAAAAGATAAAAACAAATATTGTAATTAATGAAAGTAAATTATTCATAAGATATTATTTAAAAATTCAATTTGTTTCCTTCTTAAGTACTTTATTACAATCAATATTTTTTAAAATTCAGGTACTCCCATTGTAAGCTTCCCCTTTTCAGGACAATCCAAAAATAGATTTTTTTCATTTTCAGAACCAAATTCCCAAAGCTTTTTCAATTGATGACTTGGTTTTGTCAAGGGCCCCCGCTCTCATGCGACCACCGCATAATCGACGGAAAAGACTCCGTGGGTTTCCTGGTAAAAGTGAAAGAAATGCTCGAAAACCCGGAACGCATGTTTACCAACGGCAAAGATGCCGGTGAACTGTTGCTCGGGATTTAAAATATTTATTTCAGGGATGGAGAACCGTTTCTTTTAGAGGGAACGGTTCTTTTTGTTTCCTGTTGAGACTGACTTTTTGTAGATCACTTATGTTAACCCAAGCCGTATAAATACGCATTCGTTTTGCGTATAAATACGTGTTGACCATCACGCAACCTTTTGTTATCTTTAAACATCAATACATAGAAAACCATAAAATCAAACCCAATGAATACTTCTTAAAAAGGATTTTAATTAACGAAACTAAATACCTTTTTTGAAACTTCTCTTGAATAGTAAAACGCAATTAATTAACTAACAATACTTAAAACTTATGAATACAATGATTTCCAAACTGAAAGTTCAGTTTTTCCTGGTTTTTATGCTGACACTGTTGTTTACAGCCTGCGATAAAAACGACCCTTTCGAGGGTACTTCCGGCACATTTACCGACGAGCGCGACGGCCACCAGTACAAGTGGGTAAAAATAGGCGAACAAATATGGATGGCCGAAAACCTGGCCTATGTGCCTTATGCCTGTGCACCCGATTCGCAATGCGGTATTTGGGTATACGACTATTACGGCGAAGGCTCGTTTTATGAAAATTACACAACCTACGGCTGTTTGTACGACTGGCAAACCGCCATGGAAGTTTGCCCCGAAGGATGGCACCTCCCCTCCGACGAAGAATGGATGGAACTGGAACGTTTCCTGGGCATGCCTGAAGACGAAATGTACAGAGAAGATATTCCTCGTGGTGAAAACGCCAATGTTGGAGGAAAATTAAAAGATACCGGACTAAACCATTGGAACGAACCAAATCTCGGTGCAACAAATGAAACAGGATTTGGGGCTTTACCAGCAGGAGATAGTTTTGGCCGTTTTGCTGATTTACATGAAAGTGCATGTTTTTGGACCTCTTCTAATATTAATACGGAAAATACGTATTGCCGTATATTTCATTATGAGTATAAGGGATGCTTTAGGTATCCATGGGGAATAAGAAACGGTTTATCTGTACGTTGTGTTAAAAACTAAAATAATCTAATTAGAACTAAACTTAAAAAATCTAAAAAATGAAAAAGTTAATCACCTTTGCAATTTTTATAAGTATTAATCTATCCTTATTAGCGCAACCTTCATTTTTTTAATGGCAAAGACCATCAACCGGAGAAAACAAAGGATATAATTACATTTCCCCGGCCAAAGATCAAGGGGAGCAAGGCCCCTGCCGGACCTTTACTGCAGTTGCAGCCGTGGAAGCCATGAGTCATATTTATTACAATAAACCCTTCCCGTCAGGCACTTATGGGATCGACCTTTCCGAGGCGGAAATTTATTCGGGGTGTTCAGGGTTTGGTTCTACCGGCTCTGCTAGCATTGAAGAAGCATTACACTATATTGACACTACCGGCATTATTAACGAAAGCTGCTTTCCTTATCCGCAATCACCTTGTGATTCATTTTTTAGGACAGATTGCAATAATATATGTCCCACTCCTTCTTATGAAGTAAATATTCCCGGGTACGAACAATTGTATATAAGTACTGCACAAGATTTAAAAAGAGCCATAATTGATTATGGACCAATAGCTACCTTTCTTGCCCATAGCGGTTATGAATTACATGGAAGCATTGGGGATGAAAACCATGCTGTTTTAATTATCGGATGGAATGGTTCTCAGTGGCATATAAAAGATAGTTGGCCCGGCGAAGAAAGAATTACTTACACAAGTATCAATGTATTTAACCAGGAATACGGTGCCATGTTTTACCGGGTAAAATATGAAGACGACGGGAATACAATCACCTGTTCGGGAAGTGGGTGCAGTTCTGTTTTCTCGGGAAGAAGTTGTACCGATGATGATGAAGATGGTTTTTATAACTGGGGAATTGGCCCAAAACCAGCCGGTTGCCCGGGCCCGTGTAAAATGGATTTTAACGATGCCGACCCAACAACCATATTTCTCGACGACAACTATAACCTCAGGTTAGCCCCCGAGCTCGATTGCCCGGATTATGCCTGTACCGCAGGAAGTACTTTCAGCTTAACGCATATTCCTCCAGGATTTAGCGTAAGCTGGTCGGTTAGCCCGTCAGGTTATTTCAATTCGCCCACCAGTGGAAACGATTCCGTGGCGGTTATATATCCCAAAACCATGTACACCGGCTCTGAAGGTACCATTACATTTACCATTACCGATGGTTGCAGTTCGCTCCAATACTCAAAAACATTTACCATAAATATGCCCGAACCGGAAGAAATTTCAATTAATGTTGTGCCGTCGTATGCCCCCGATCCGATGTATTATAGTGGGGTTTGGCTGGTTTGTCCAAACTCGAGTTACTACATTTATTTAATCAACAATTCGGATTGTTCAACATCAAATTACCAGTGGAATATCCCTCCCCAGTGGACAAAGTATGGGCAGTCAGGTAATTATGTGCACATAAACACCAATGGTACCCCGGCAGGCGTAATGTATGTTACGGCAACCAATAGTTGTTGCGATATGAGCTATGTTATAAAAACCCAGTATTTTGGTGAAAGTTACAACTGTGGTTATTTTCTGGCGTATCCCAACCCGGCGACTACTGAACTTACTATTGAGTTTGATGATAAATTTGATATGAAAACCGTGGATGAAACAACAACCTTGGAGATTTATGATTTGGGCTTTACAAAAAAATATAAGGCTGAGAAAATTGAAAAGAAAATAAAAGTCAGGACCGCTGGCTGGAAAGAAGGTTTCTATTATGTGATTCTAACTTATAAAGGGCAGAAATATTCGGAAAAAATTAAAGTGGAGAAATAGTTGAACCGAGTCCTTGTAGAAATTATTGGTGCCTCACTCAATATTGTGGTCCTTTATTTATGCCTTACAAAAGGAGTAAAAATTATAACAACAGGATAGAAGAAAGGTATTTACTTTGTTAGAGTTAAATGCAAAGACGAAATTCTGACAGGAAAATTATCTGTAGAAAATAAATAAGTCAAAATTTCTTTTGCCTTTTTAATAGTGCAATTCTTTAATTTCTTAAACAATTTCAAGATTTGTTGAAAAAACTTGAAATTGTAACCGTTTGTTTCTTTGGAGACCCATTCGAATTATTGTAAATTCAAAAGAAATTCAAAGCAATTTTATCATGGACGAATCGATCAAACGAAAAACCAGGGAGTTTGTCATCAAAGGTATTGAAGAAGAACCACTTGCTGCACAGGCAGATCCGTTTTGGAAAAATCTCAGGGATGCAGGAACAGAGTTGTGGCTGGATACCGGTGATATGGAAGAAGCTGAAAAAAACTGGTCGGCTGAAATGACCGCACTCACTACCAACAACACACTGGTAAATAAGGAAATTCAAAAGGGTATTTATGACGAGTTCATCTCCAGTGCACGTGAAATCGTAAAGGATTTGCCCATAGATGAGCAGATTGTTGAAATTGCATTTATTCTGAATGCGCGTCATGGAATGAGGCTGGCAAAGAAATTTGGCGGCTTTGTAAGCGTTGAATTACATACAAATACGGCGCATAATTTTAATGCGATAGTGGACTACGGTTTGCGTTATCATGAGATCAATCCAAAACAATTTATAGTAAAAGTGCCTTACACGGCAGTTGGTTTGCTGGGTGCCAGAAAGCTCCGTGAACTGGGTGTGCGCATTAATTTTACCCTGGAATTTTCTGCCCGGCAGAATGTATTTGTAACGGCCATTACCAAACCCAACTACTGCAATGTTTTTCTGGGTAGAATTGGAGCTTATATGAAAGATAACAATCTTGGAAGTGGGGAAGGAGCCGGTGAGCGAACGGTTCTATCCACTCAAAAATGGGTTAGTAAAATCAGCCAAAACCATTCAGAACCAACAAAGCTTATTGCGGCAAGTTTACGGGGATATTCGCAGCTTGATGACCTGGCTGGTACCGATGTGTATACGATGCCAACCAAAGTGGCTTCTGAAGGCCGTGTCCAATTGAATGGCAATTTTTCATCAAAAAGAGAAGTGGTTTATCCGGTGGATATGATTGAAGATGCAGCGAAATATTCTCCTGAGAAATTGTGGAATGTTACTGAAAAAGAAGTGACTCTGGCGCTCGATTTAGACAAAAATTGCCCGAAAAACGGCAACGAGTTGATCGATCGTGCACACGAAGCCGGATGTGGAGACATGTTCCCCTATTTAAGTGAACGTGACCTGAAATATATTTCGGATGATGGAAAAATACCAAATCATGAACGCTGGGCATCGAGAATAGAAAGTGGCGAACTGGCTATCGATACCTTGCTGAACCTGGCCGGGTTGGCTAGTTTTACTGCTGACCAGGCAGCGCTCGATAATCGTATCCGCAAGATCATCTCAAGTTAAGAACAGATATCTGCTTTTAAAAGAGCCTATATCTGATTCCCAGTGAAAGCCCCACTATGTCAGGTACCGAGATCGATTTGTTACCGATCGCGCTGATTATATATAAATCGTTTGTACTGAATTCGTAAAAAAACGAAAGCTCTTTCCCGTAAAGTGCCGTTTTGTTTAGTTTAAAAGTAATTGATTGTCCAACAGATACATTAAATCGGGTATTTACCGCCCAGAAGTAATACCCGTCGGGATATTTCTCGGGGAGTCTGTTCCAAAAATACTCTCCGAAAATCTTATTTATGTAGATTCCGGCAGTTAACGGTTCAAAGGCAACATCGTCGTTTAATTTTAGTTTCCACGGAGTGTAAGTTTCTTTTAATGTAATGGTTACGTGCCCTTCTTCTCCATTCATTCTTGGAATGAAACCTAAGTAGAAGTCGGTTTCCCATTGGTTCTTTCTTCCATAATACCAGCCTACAGAACCGGAGAACATCCCCATTGATCCGGCAAACTGAATTTTATTCTGCTTGGGCATCATACGGTTCCAGTTGTTTCGGATCCGTTCTTCTTTTTGTATTTTTCTTTCTTCCCGGTTTTTGTCTTTTGAATCTTCTTCTGCCTGCAGATTCGAATAGAAAAATAAAAATAAGGTAACGATTGAAATAATTTTTTTCATGGACTGACGCAATTAAAATGTTTCAACAGTGTAATGGTAGGAGTCTGGAGTTACCGTAAAAACCATGTAGTTTCTTCCCGAAATATCCTCGCATCCGTAGTAAATAATTCCATTGTTGAAAAAATCGTTTACTTTTAAATTGTGGTCGTGCGCATGCAAACAGAAACGAACATTCTTATAATTTTCGATAATGTAATTGAACATTAAAGCTGCATTATTATTGAATTCAACATCATACGGCGGAACATGCATCACTACTATTGTGTTGTTGATATCAGCACTGTCGTTTACAAAACTCAGCATATAATCAAAATCAGGAACAGGAGTTGAATAGTCGAACTCAAGGGCATTTGTGTTCAGGCAGATAAACCGGGTTCGATGCGACACAAAGGAAAAGTTATAATCACCAAAAACTTTTTTGTAAATGTCTTTTCCCTGTCCAATTACATCGTGGTTCCCAATTAGAGTAACAAAAGGGAATTTCAGTTTTTCAAAAATATTGTACATCCACTGATATTCTTTACTTAACCCAAAATCGGTTATGTCTCCGCCGTGGATTACAAAATCAATATCGTTTCGTTTGTTGATTGCTTCAACAAGGTCTTCTGTTTCGTCGTAATGTCTCTGTGTGTCTCCTGTAAAAACAAACCGGAGCGTATCCGTAGAATCATCATTTTTCGCAATTTCTTTTATGTACCGGGTATTTACATCGGTTGCATTAAAGTCTTGCGTATCATAAGGATGGTATTCAAAAAGATCGCATGAATTTAAAATTAGGGGTATAAAAAGACAGAGCCACCTCCTTCGCAGGTGATACTTAATTGCTTTCATATAATAGTTTTCTTGTTTTCTGCCCGAAAGATAAAAGCATTTTATGATGAGGGTATTATTTCTAGCGACAGATTAATGTTAATATAATAAATGTTTAAGTTGCTGTTCTCAATACTTTTTGGCGTGATAGTTTTTAACGTTTCGCACATAAAAACTATTTTTAAACGTTTTTTAAGCAAGGTTGATATGAAAATATTGAAGTTTGAAGATGCAAGCTATATCACGGTGAATGCCCGGACCAAAAGAAAGCTTATTCATACCGCAAATCTAATGACGGTTATCGTTGATTTTACAGATGGACCCTGGTCTGAGCAGGATCCGCTTCATAATCATCCGCACGAACAGATTACAGCGATAGTAGAAGGAGAGGTTATTTTTTATCTTGAAGGAGAAGAAGCACAGCTCCTGAAAACCGGGGATATGATAGCTATTCCTCCGTATCAAAAGCATGCCATCAAATTAATC
>DAOPJR010000042.1:0-7116 GCA_035399765.1 Draconibacterium sp.
TGAAAAAATTGAAATTCTTTACAAACTAAATGTAGTAGATGATTTATTGGTAAAAAATGCAATTGATTAATGGAAAAACATATAAAATCGCTCGAAGAACAAAGAATAGAATTTTCGAAACGTAAATTCCTGGCAACTCCTTTAGCTGGATTAATTGCCTGGTTGATTGCCGGAATAGCCGGAGTTACGCTGCCTCCAACAATTACAGTTTGGGTACTTTTTATTGCAACCGGCAGTATTGTTTACATGGCACTATTTATTTCAAAATTTACCGGCGAAAATTTCCTCGATAAAAACAAGCCTAAAAACGAATTTGACCGGCTTTTTATGTACACCGTTTTTCAGGCAGTTTTTGTGTATTCCATCGCCATTCCTTTTTTTCTGGTTGATTATACTTCGTTACCCATGACCATCGGCATTTTAACCGGATTAATGTGGCTCCCCTTTTCGTGGATCATCAAACATTGGGTTGGAATTTTCCATTCAGTAGTCAGAACAGTAGCAATACTTGTTCTCTGGTATTTATTTCCTGAAAGCAGGTTCGTTATCATTCCGTTTACTATCGTGCTTATTTACGTGGTGACGATTGTAATATTAAAATACAGAAGAAAGGTGTTTGTATCTGGATTACAGAGTCCATAACTTGATTTTTGCTTTTTATAAACATTTTTTAAAAACCTCTGTTTAAAATTGATATATCCGGATCAAACCATATGTCAAAATGCAACTTTTGGTTTTATTAAACTTTGCTGCTGCCTTACAAGGAGTCTTCTTTACCTATTTAGTTGTGCATAACCAGCTAAAAGATATGAAGTCTGTTGTTTTAGGAGTGCTTACTTTAGTGCTTTCCATTAGTTTACTGGGAGGAATTTACGGAATGACAGGATATTATAAAGTATTCCCTCATTTGGTAAATGTAATGGATCCTCTTTTTCTGTTGTATGGGCCTTTACTTTATATCTACATTTTTGTGTTAACCCAAAGCAGGTTGCCCCAAAATTATTTTCTGCATATTCTTCCTTTTGTTGTCTATATTATTTCTTTTATCCCTTTGTATATAAAAAGCGGTGAAGAAAAAATACAGTTTGCTGAGTATATATTTCTTAGCGAAAGTGTGCCTTTTGAAGGCTTGTTGATGCAACTGGGAAGGGTAATTTATATCGCTGTTTATGTTATTGTAAGTTTGGTTTTGATTCGAACGCATCAAAAAAAAATAAAAGACAATTTCTCCAACATTGAAAAAATCTCTCTTTCACAGGCAAAATATATACTCTATCTTTTTTTGGTTGTGTTGTTGGTGGCACTTATTTCTTTCTTTTTCGGATACCGTTTTTCATATAGTTTTTCAGTTTCAAACAATATTATCGGTTTTTTTGTTGGCATTCTTATTTATGCGTTGGCGTATTCCACCTGGAAAACTAAAAATATTCAATCTTCTGAGATTCTAGATACAATTGCGGGGGAGGACTATGATGCTAAATCTGAATTTAAAAATAAAGGTCGAAATGTATTCGTTCTCAGCGAGGAACAGCTTGAGGAGTTTAACTCCAGGTTGACTCAGGCAATGAATAAAAAGGTCTTTACCGAGAATGAACTATCTTTGGCTGAATTGAGTAAGAAAATTGATATTCATGCCTATCAGCTTTCCGAACTGATTAGCCGGATTTATGGTGAATCGTTTTTCGATTTTATTAACCGGTACCGGATTGAAGAAATCAAGCAACGTTTGCAGGATCCGGATTCCAATTCGTTTTCGTTGTTAGGAATTGCCATGGATTGCGGATTTAATTCAAAATCATCGTTTAATACTGCTTTTAAGAAATTTACCGGGCAAACTCCCAGTGAATATCGTAAACAAAAGTTAATGAGTATTGCGGGACAGGAATCATAAATGAATCAATCGAAACTAACAGAAAAGACAATTGCCGTTCTTCCATTTCAGAATATGAGTGGAAGTGAAGATATCGAGTATTTCAGCGATGGAATAACCGAAGAAATCATTAATGCACTGGCTGGAATCGAACATCTGAAGGTTACTTCCCGAACCTCGTCGTTTTATTTTAAAAACAAACATATTCCCATACCGCAAATTGCGAAAGAATTAAACGTGGCAGCCATATTGGAAGGAAGTGTGCGGGTGGCTGCCAAAACGGTTCGTATTACCGCACAGTTAATTCATGCTGAAGAAGATTTTCATTTTTGGTCGGAAACATGGGACCGGAAACTGGAAAATATATTTGAGATTCAGGATGAGATCAGCCTGTTAATTGCTGATAAATTAAGGGAACAGTACGGTCACTTTGAAATACAGGATCATTTGGTTGAAAAGAAAACCGACAGCCTGGATGCATACGAATATTTTCTGAAAGCCAGATTTCATTTTAATAAATGGAATCCGGTGGACGCGCGTAAAGCTATTGAACTTTATGAAAAAGCAATCGAGCTTGATCCAAAGCATACCGATTCATATGTTGGTTTGTCGGATGCATACAGCTTTTTTGCTGTAACCGAGTTAATGCCCCAAGAAGAAGCCTGGCAAAAATCGAGGGAATACATGGACAAAGCATACTCGCTGAATCCGAAAAATGCTGGCGTACATTACCAGTTAGCAAATTATTCTTTTTTTTATAAGGCAGATTTTCAGGAGGCTGTCAAACACGGACTTCGATCGGTAGAATTAAAACAAAACTATCCGGAAGCGCAGCAATTTATGTCGATGTTGTATCTGATATCAGGCAACACTGAAAAAGCCAAACAACACCTGGAGCTGGCTTTCAGTATCGATCCGCTTTCGCAGGAAACCTTATTTTACCGTGCATATTATCACTATCGTACGGAGAGTTACAACGAAGCAATCGAATTATTCAACGAGAACCTGGAAAAGAATCCGCACAATATTCCCGCTTACATAGTCCGCAGTTATTGTTTGCTGAGAATGGAAAAGTTCGACGAGGCAATTGATTTTCTGGGGAAAATGCCCAAAGAGATAGTTGTTCATAACGAACGTTTGGGAGCACTTTGTCTGGCTCATATTTTGAAAAACGATACACAGGGAACGAAAAAATACTTGACTCAGCTAAAGCAGGAAGCTGAATCACCAACTGCTTTTCAGGCACATTCTTATTTATACCTCGCCTATGCCTGCATGGAGAAACCCGATGAGGCTTTTTTGTGGCTGGAACATACGATAAAATTGAAATCATCGGTTTTAATGCTCAACTATACCGATCCGCTGGCAAACAATTTAAAAAGCGATCCGCGCTTCGATCAATACAAACAAAAGCTTTTTTATCAAACAGAAATCGTAGAAAATGAATTCTTGGTTAAACCTCCACTTTTAGATTCCAAAACTGCCGATGCTTATGTGGAGAAACTAACCCAATTTATTAGCGAAGAAGAACCTTTTCTGATTCCGAATCTTTCACTTCGGTCATTGGCTGATTTGGTGGAAATTCATCCGAACAAGCTTTCGTGGGTTCTTAATGAACGTATTGGCAAGAATTTTAACGAGTTTATTAACTTTTACCGGATTGATTATTTTAAAAAACTGGCACTCGATCCCGATAACAGCCATATTTCGCTGATTGGGCTTGCCTATGAAAGTGGCTTCAATTCGAAAACCGTTTTCAATACCTATTTCAAAAAAGAAACCGGGATGACACCGAAAGAATTTTTAAAGCAGAATCAATAAAATACTTTTTAGTTCGGATTTATAAATCCGAACTCCTATCTGAGAAACACGTACTTCTGTTATTTGTATGATGGGTATTTTTGTTTTAGCATTTTAATTCACAGAAACAGACACAATGACAAAGAAAAAAACAAAACGAATAGTTCAGATAATTTTGCTGGTAGGGACCATAACTTCTATGTTTTTCGTTCCATGGATTTTGGTAAAAGCGTTGATAACGCCGCTTCCTGATACAGTTCAGGAACAGGTTAATGATGCGATAGGATATAGACTCGACGGAATGATCGTTTATGTAGATCAGGCTGGAAAAGAACCAGCATTTTATGCTGCAGGCTGGAAAGACCGGGAGAAAAAGATACAAGCCGATCCACATTCATTGTTTAAAATTGCCAGTATTAGCAAGTTGTACATTGCTGTTGCTGTCGCTAAATTGGTAAATGACCAAACTTTATCTCTGGATAAGACACTCGCAGATTACCTTCCTGGACTTAAAGGAAGAATTAAGAATGCTGATAAAATTACCTTGAGAATGTTGGTGCAACATAGAAGCGGCATTCCTAATTTCACTGACACTCCAGGATATTGGCTAGACCCACCGAAAGGCAATAGAGAAAACCTTGAGTTGGTACTGGATAAGCCTGCTGACTTTGAACCGGATAAAAAATACAGTTATTCAAATACGAATTATTTACTGATAGGCGAAATCCTTGATAAAACTTTGGGGTATAGCCATCATCAATATATCAAGGAAGAAATTTTGAAACCGCTTGGACTTAACCATACTTACAGTTTGCTTAGCGAAGTGGATTTAAACGATGTTATGAGTGGATATGACGTAGGTTTTGATGGCGATTTAAAGAATTATGATTTTATAAACCCTGCCGGCTCGATGGTTGCTACGGCAGAGGATGTGGGTAAATTCTTACGGGCATTAAACGATGGCTCTTTGCTAAATGATAATGAACAGACTATTTATTCATCAATTTACGAATACGGACATACAGGATTATTGCCGGGATATTCCAGTATTGCGCGGTATCATAAAGATATTGATGCAGTTGTTGTTGAGTTTGTAAATACAAGTGGCGGATATTCCTGGAATTTATCGGAAATCGCATATAAGCGAATTGTTAAAATACTAAGACGGGAAAATACGTAAAATCACGTAGTCTGTTCCATTAAATTATAATGGCTGCTAAAGTTGTAATCACCTCTTATTAGTCTTCCGGAACGATATTAATTATATTTCAAAACTAGAATTATATGAAGAAAGCTATAAAAATAATATTTCTCACTCCGGTCGTTTTAATTGTATTGGCACTGCTGGTACTTTCCATCAAATATTCGCCCACGTATGTTTATCGTTTGATCACCCAGAATGTAGCCGATGTTTACGACTACAAAAAATATGAAAATCGAGTGATTGAAGGATCGAAAGATACTTTTGAGTTTGCAAAGGCCTTAGATGAAGAATATGTGGAATCCTTGTTTCAGGATCGGGTTGAAAGGTCGGGGTGTAAAACTTTTGATGAGTGGGCAGAGAAATCACAAACAACTGCTTTGATATTTATCCGAAGAGATACCATCCTGTATGAAAAGTATTTTAATGGCTTTTCGCGCGAATCGTATTTTCATTCACAATCGGTGGCAAAATCATTTATTTCTTTCCTGATCGGTGCCGCCATCGATGATGGTCTAATTTCCGGTGTCGGCGACCCGATGACAAAGTATATTCCCGAGCTAAAAGAACGTGATCCTCAATTTGAAAGAATTACGATTAAGAATTTGCTGGAAATGCGTTCAGGACTCAAGTATTTTGAAGGTTATTTTCCGGGAACACATATTCATCTTCCGTGGCACGATGAAGCAGTGGGGTATTATCATCCCAATGTTCGAAAGCTTCTGCTTGAAAAGATTGACATTGCCTCAGAGCCTGGAAGGATATTTCAGTATAATAATTACAACACCAGTTACCTGGGGCTGATCATCGAGCGAGCAACACATAAAACTGTATCAGAATATTTGCAGGAAAAACTGTGGTCGCAAATTATGGAGTATGATGCACTGTTTTCAATCGACAGTAAAAAGTCGGGTTTTGAATACATGCCCAGTCGCTTAATTGCGCGTGCGATTGATTACGCCCGTTTTGGCCGCTTGTTTTTAAAAGATGGAAACTGGAATGGAAAACAGATCATTTCAAAAGACTGGGTTTTAAAATCTACACGTGAAGATAAATCCATTCCACGCAATATTTATCCTGACTGGCTGGGTGGAAATAACTGTGCGCACACTTACTATACATACCAGTGGTGGGGAAACGCCAATTGCGATTCTACCTTTCAGTTTTTTGCCAATGGAAACCTGGGGCAAAATATTTATGTGATCCCCGACAAAGAAATAATTATCATCCATTGTGGTAATTCGCTCGAATATTACAGTGATGGCGACTTATTACATGCGGCTGAAAAAATCAGGGGAGAACGATGAACCCAGGTATTGTAGTTTCTTCACATATTTTTCACTAATCTGACTCACCCTGATTGCGAACTTGATAATTATCTGGACACAATCGTCACTTTTTGCAAGTGGATAGGGAGAACAGGGAGAGTTAAAAAACTACAGGTAAGAGGATAGCTTCATAAGTTACAATTAGATGACTTTGACAGAATATATTCTAAAAAGAAACGGGGTTCCATTGGGTAATCCAAATTCGTTGAGAAATAATTTGGCCCGTTCATTGGGAGCTAAGAATTTCTCTACTTTCTGGACCTACTGGAATCCTATTTTTGGATATTATCTTGGTTATTATGTATTTAAACCACTAAGAAATTATACTCCGGTTGGAGTTGCCCTGGTTATCACTTTCTTTTTTTGCGGGCTTTTTCACGATTTTGTAACGCTTCTGTTCATCCGGAAAACATCGTTCCTTTTTTCCATTTGGTTTTTATTGATGGCTTTCGGAGTTTTAATTACCAGACATTTGAAACAGGATTATACAAATCAACCCTGGATAATCCGTGCTTTTGCAAATCTTTTGATTCTAGGTTCCAGCCTGTTTTTAGCATTTTACTTAAAAAATAGTATTGGTTTTGAAATCTCATTATTTTAAAACCTTAAAGGTCTGGTGAATCTCGCTTATAAATTCAGACTTTTTAGCCCGCTTTTATAATTCCGAACCTTTACGTCTTTTTCCCGAACGATTGTCTTCGGCGACTCCCGTACTTTTGCTTCATGATTTCGTTGAGAATCAATTGATAGGATTTAAAACAAAAAAAATAAATACAATGAAGAAAATGATGAAAGCAATTGTAGCAACAGGTTACGGAGGACCAGAAGTTCTGAAAATCACGGATGTGGAAAAACCACAGCCAAACGAAAACGAAGTGCTGGTAAAGGTGTTTGCCTCTTCGGCAACTACTGCCGAC
>DAOPJR010000042.1:7216-9113 GCA_035399765.1 Draconibacterium sp.
CAATGAAGACGAATAGAAAACCGGCATTAGCCGCCGGCATTGCTTTACTAATTATGGCGGTTGTTGCAGCTCTGACTTACGGCTACATACATAATTCACTTGTCGTTCCGGGGGATGCCGAAACCACGGTTGAAAATATCAGATCCAACGGGTTGCTTTTCCATATCGAAGTTATAGGATGGTTTTTTATCCTCTTGCTCGATGTGATTGTAGCCTGGGCACTGTATCTCTTTTTTAAAAATGAAAATCAAAATCTCTCATTTATCATGGCGGGACTGCGGGTAGTATTTACAATAATATTTGCGGTGGCCATTTTTAGTTTGATACCTGTTCTGAGAATTGCAAACGGAAACATTGCTGTCGTTCAGGAGATAATCGGTAAACAAATTATGAACGATTTGGAATCGTTCGAAAAGGTCTGGTCATTTAGTTTGATCATTTTTGGATTTCATCTTTTTGCTCTTGGTATTCTGGTATTTCGGTCAAAGTACATTCATAACTTTTGGGGAATTGTATTGGTTTTTGTTGCCGTGTCCTACGTTCTAATTCACAGTGCAAAATTTCTATCTCCCGAATCTGAGAATCTTATAAATATAACTGAAATGGTACTCATGTTGCCGATGACATTTGGTGAGGTTGGCTTTGCTTTTTGGTTGATTATTTGGGGAGTGAAACCAAAAACGATTTACAAAACACCGATGAATTAATGCCTTAGTTCAAAACAGAAAACGACTTTGAAATTATTCAGAAAATAACAGTGAGCAATTAAGTCCGACTTTCTAAATACAAACGTTCGACTTCCCTAAAAACGTCGATTACAAATACTACACCCTTTAATTTTGATCTTAAATTATTTAAAATCAGAAAGATGAATATTTTGCTAAAAATGGAAGAAATAAGCATGTTGATACTCTCATTTTACGTGAGTTTAATCCTCGGATATGAGTGGTGGATCTTTGTACTTTTCCTTTTCACACCAGATATCAGTATGCTTGGTTACTTTTTCGGAAACAAGGTTGGGGCAGTGGTATATAACATATTTCATTACAAATTTTTGGCGGTTTTTCTTGGGATTGTGGGTTTTGCCTACTCGGTAAACGATCTTGCTTTTGCCGGAGCGGTTTTGTTCGGACACAGTTCATTCGACAGGTTATTCGGATACGGATTAAAATTCCCGAAAGGATTTAGCTACACACACCTCGGAGCCATAGGAAACAAAAAAAATTAAAACAGAAACAATGCAAAACAATTCAAAAACAGAAAACAAATTTGTTCTGATCCTGATGTTATTAGTAACATCAATCATGTCGGCATTTGCTGATGAAAACATAACCATTAGCGGTTATGTGCGAAGTGCCGAAACGGGCGAAGGCCTGATTGGCTCAACCATTTATGTTGCAGAGCTAAAAACCGGAACCATTTCGAATGCGTATGGATTTTACTCGCTGACACTTCCTAAAGGGAGTTACACGATTCAGTTTTCATACATCGGTTACGAGCAGAATCTAAGTCCGGTCAGTTTGGTAAATGACATTGTGAAAGATGTTGAACTTCTGGCTGCTTCAACCGAAGTGGAAGAAATTGTAGTCAGGAGTGAAGCCGAAGACAAAAACATTCGGAAAGCAGAAATGGGAGTCACCAAACTATCTCCCAAACAAACAAGGATGATCCCGGTAATTCTGGGCGAGCAGGATATTTTGAAAACGATTCAGCTTTTGCCGGGTGTAAGTTCGGGCACCGAAGGAACCACCGGATTTTATGTGCGTGGCGGTGGTGTCGATCAGAACCTGATCATCCTGGATGAAGCGCCTGTTTACAGTGCTTCGCATCTGATGGGTTTTTTCTCGGTCTTTAATTCCGATGCCATAAAAGACATTGAATTGTACAAAGGTAATGC
>DAOPJR010000042.1:9213-29912 GCA_035399765.1 Draconibacterium sp.
CATCTAAATGTAAGTTACGGGCTTCGCTACTCTGGTTTTATGGCAGTTGGTCCCGACACGGTTTATACATACAATGCGCAGGATGAAAGAGTTACCGGCGAAGCTTTTGCAGATGGTGAAATCGTTCAGAAATATAAGGAGATTGAGCCGCGGATAACTTTCAATGTCATTCTGAACAGATCAAGTTCGCTCAAGTTTTCGTATGCCAGAAATGCACAGTATGTTCATCTGCTGTCGAATTCTTCAGCTTCTCTTCCAACCGATATGTGGATACCAAGCAGCAAAAATGTAAAACCACAAGTTGCTGATCAAATAGCAGCTGGCTACTTCCGTAACTTTATAGATAACATGTTTGAAACTTCGGTGGAAGTGTATTACAAAGACCTCTACAACCAGATTGACTATCAGAACGGAGCTGAAATTCTGCTCAACCAGGATGTAGAATCCCAGCTGGTTTTTGGAAAAGGACGAGCTTATGGCTTGGAACTTTTTGTGAAAAAACGCACCGGAAAATTAACCGGTTGGGTTGGTTACACACTTTCGAGAACAGAAAAATCGATGGAGGTAATTGAGAACGGTGCGTGGTATCCTGCAAAACAGGACCGCACGCATGATATCTCAGTGGTAGGAATGTACCAGTTAAATGAAAAATGGAACCTGTCGGCCAACTGGGTTTTTAATACCGGAAACGCAGTAACTTTCCCCAGCGGGAAATATTCGGTGGATGGATTCACTGTTCCGGTTTATACTGAAAGAAACGGCTACCGCATGCCCGATTATCATCGCCTGGATATTGGAGCTACTTACACGCCCAAAAAGAAAAAGCGTTTCGAATCGAGCTGGAACTTTTCAGTTTACAACGCTTACGGAAGGCGCAATGCTTTTTCCATCACATTCCAGGAAAATGAAAATAATCCGGCTCAAACAGAAGCCATGCGCCTGGCACTGTTTCAAATGATTCCATCAGTTACTTACAATTTTAAATTTTAAACCATGAAGACAATAAAAATAATAGCGGCATTATTCAGCCTGATGACCTTATTTTCAGCCTGCCAGGATGTTATCGATATTGATCTGGATTCGATTGAACCCAAATTGATTATTGATGGGGCTCTTACTGATGTAAACGATACATTTGTTGTGAGGCTTTCAAAATCAGTCGATTATTTCGACACTGGAATTTATCCCTCTGTTTCCGGTGCTGTGATTACCATTACCGATAATAAGGGGAATGCCGCTCAACTTGATGAAGCCGCTCCGGGTGTTTATTCTTTTAACTGGCCCGGAATCGAAGGAAATGAATATGCATTGAAAGTAAGTGTTGGAGGCGAGGAATATACTGCAAGTGTAGAAATGCCTTTTAAGGTAGAAATGGATTCAATATCCTATGAACCTACCCCCGATTACATGGAGTTTTCGGGAGGTTATTTGGTGAGTTGTCATTTGAGCGACCCAGCCGGGACTGAGAATTATTACCGTTTAAAAGTTTGGAATATCCGCGAACAGACGGAGCAGGATAATGTTCTGTATGTTTACGACGATGCTTTTGTGAATGGGAACCAAATTACTATGCGATGGGACGATCAGCAGTTTTTCCTGAACGATACCATCGTTGTTGAATTACAAACTCTGGCCGAATCCACGTACGATTATTACCGTACCCTGGCATCGCTTTTTGAAGGTGGGATGATTGGCAATGCAAATCCGGCAAACCCAATTACGAATCTTTCAGGAGATGTACTTGGTTACTTTGGCGCTTACACCGTAAGCCGTGATACAATTATTATTTCAGAATAAAGATTCAAAGTCATGAAAACAACTCAACAATTAAAAACCAATGCACGGATCGCAGGTGTCTTGTATCTGATCATCATTGTATCGGGCCTGTTTAGCGAAGTTTTTGTTCGCTCCGGAATCATTGTCTCTGGTGATGCCGCTGCAACTGCCGAAAATATTGCCGCCAATTCTTTTCTGTTTCGAATTGGTTTTATCAGTGACTTGATAATGGTAATGAGCGATTTGGGAGTTGCCTTGTTCTTTTACCTGCTTTTAAAACCGGTGAATCAGGGCCTTTCCATGCTGGCTGCGTTTTTCAGGTTGGCCCAGGCAACCGTAATCGGTCTGAACCTTCTGAATTATTATATGCCCTTGCTGATTTTAGGTGACAATACTTTACTCGGCAGTTTTTCTGCAGAACAAACCAACTCGCTGGTAGCACTTTTTATGAATGCGCATTCCTATGGTTATTTGATCAGTGGAGTGTTTTTTGGAATCAGCTGTGCGTTTCTGGGATATTTGATTTACAAAGCTAAATATTTTCCAAAGTGGCTGGGAGTTTTGATAGTTGCTGCCGGAATCAGTTATCTGGTTGATTGTGTGGTCAATTTCCTGTTTCCGGAGTTCGCTTCTGTCAGTGAGATACTTGTTATGACAGTAGCGGTTGTTTCAGAACTTTCACTGTGCTTGTTCCTACTGATAAAAGGAGTGACCTTAAAATCGCAACGGGCAATTCTAAAATTTGCATGATTATTTGTAACCGTTCCAAATAATTGGTGTCAAAACAGCATGTCTATCGGAAAATGCCGGACGGCAAATTACAAATCGAAAATCAGTTTTAAAATGTGGATCAGAAAAGCAATTGTACTACTTTTCCTGTTTCTCTCTTTGTGTTCTGAAGCTCAGTTATTTGAAAATCAGATTCATAGCATTGATAGTCTTTTTGAGGAATGGAATCAACCCGATTTTCCGGGTGGTGTTGTTGGAGTAATGAAAGATGGTGAAGCTGTCTTTCAAAAGGCTTACGGTTTGGCAAGCCTTGAATATCTGGTACCGAATAATGAGTCTACACTTTTCAATATTGGTTCGGTTTCAAAGCAATTCACCGCTATGGGAATTGTATTGCTGCAACAACAGGGAAAGCTGCATTTCGACGATGAGATTCAAAAATACTTGCCCGGTTTCCCGGAATTTAAACAGGAAATTACAATTCGCCATTTATTGCACCACACCAGCGGATTACGCGAACTACACGATTTGCTGGCGCTGGCAGGCTGGCGGGGTGACGACTATCGCACCAACGAAGATATTTACCGTTTTATGCTCCGCCAGAAAGACATGAATTTCAAGCCGGGTGATGAGTTTATGTATTGCAATACCGGCTATATCTTGTTGGCTAAAATCATTGAGAATATCACCGGAGAGTCTTTCCCGGAATGGATGAAAAAGTCGGTTTTTGAGTCGCTTGGTTTGCATAGGACTTTCGTGGAAGATAATTACCAGCACATTGTTCCCAACACGGCCACTTCTTATTATCACAGTCATGACAATGTTTTTGAGCGGGCGGAAGGTTACTGGGCTTACACCGGAGCCGGGAATGTGTATTCAACTGCCGGCGACTTGTTAAA
This sequence comes from Draconibacterium sp., assembly GCA_035399765.1. Lineage (GTDB taxonomy): Bacteria > Bacteroidota > Bacteroidia > Bacteroidales > Prolixibacteraceae > Draconibacterium. Next base: position 12,618 of record DAOPJR010000042.1, read on the forward strand.
ATGGTCGAAGAATTTTTACGATCCGCAGCGGGGGTGGGAAGATCGTTTCAAAATTCTGCAAATACTCGATATGCTAAATGACGGCACTGAAAATAATTATGCATTCGGACTTTTTATCGACGAGAAGTTTGGATTTAAAAGAATTCAGCATGCCGGTGTGGTAGGTGGTTTTCGGTCGTTTGTGAGTATCTATCCTGAAGAGAGGCTGAACATTGTTGTGCTGACCAACTTTTCTTCAGCGCCATTTGGAGAAAGAGCCGACCAGATTGCGAAAATGTTGCTTCCGGTTAATAATAAATCAGTACAGGCCGATAATCAGCAAGAAGAACAAGAATCAAAGAATACGGAAAATCAGCAGGGCAAAATCAACCCGGATATGTACACAGGGATTTTTTATAGCCCCGAACTGGAAACGCAATACAAAATCTATTTGAAAGATGGTGAACTGAAATGGCATCATGCAAGACATGGTGATTTCAATATGCACATGGTTTCTACTGACCAACTGGAAGGACAGTGGCCATTTAGTGAGGTCAGGTTCATAAGAGACGACAGCGGGAAAGTCACTGGCATCCGGGTTTCCAACGAACGGGTGAAAAACGTGTGGTTCAAGAAGATGAAAACAGAAAAATATTAATAAACAAAACTATGAAAACAAGAATTTTAATTTGTGGATTAATCTTATCCTTTTTTATTCAGCACAGTTTCGGAAGCGAAGTTGATACTATCGTATTCGAAAATGTAAATGTGATCCCGATGGACAAAAAGATTATACTTGAAAATCATCGGGTAGTTGTTGCAAACGGGAAAATAGTTTCTGTTGAACCCGGAGAAATATCTTCTCAATACAGGGCTACAAAAACAATTGATGGAACAGGGAAGTTCCTGATTCCTGGGTTGAGCGAAATGCATTACCACTGGCGAAACGAACGGGGCGGGATAGAAAGAGATTTTAAAATGCTGATTGCGAACGGAGTTACTACAGTCAGGAATATGGCGGAATACGACTGGCAGGATCAAATTGCCGAGCGCGAAAAAGCCAACAGCGGAACCATACTTGCTCCTAATTATTACACTACCGGCCCGTACCTGAAAGCATTTGATATCCCGACTGAAGAGGATGCGGTCAGGGTAGTGAAGGAACACAAGGGGAAGGGTTATGATTATTTGAAAATCGCGGATGACCTACCTAAGAATATTTACCTGAAGGTGCTTAATGAGGCCTCAAAAAACGGAATTGATGTGATTGGGCACGGACAGCACCAGTTGCCGCTTGAATTTTCACTTCGTATGAAATCGATTGAGCACACCGAAGAATTTGTTTACCTCTTTGGAGATGAGCATCTCGAAGATCCCGGATTTTTGAAAAGTGCTGTGGAACAAATTAAAATTAGCGGAGTAACGGTTGTGCCCACACTGGTTGTTTTTGATATGATTCTGAAATACCTCGACGACAAGGAGTTTTCAAAATTGAAAAATCAGAGTGATGGCAAATATCTTTTGGCAAACGACCACGAGTACTGGCTCTCTGAAAATAATCCATACCGGAAGGATTTAAAAGAAAGAATTATTAACGGAGAGCAGGCATTGCCTCTACTGACGAAATATTACAAGTGGATGCTAAAATTTACCCGGACATTATCGGATAACGGTATTCCTCTGATGACCGGCAGCGATACTTTCGGTTTTGTGGTGATGGGATTTTCCTTACACAAAGAATTTGAATTTTTACATGAAGCGGGGCTAACTCCCTTTGAAATTTTAAAGGCCAGTACCGTAACTCCGGCTCGTTTCCTCAATAAAATTGCCGTAGAAGGCACGGTTTCCGAAGGCAAGAATGCCAACATGGTATTGCTGACTAAAAATCCCCTGGAAGACATTCGAAACACAAATACAATCGAAGGAGTAATGTTGAAAGGACAATGGCTTGACAGGGAAAAACTGGATAGTCTGTTAACTGAAGTTGAAGAATCAAAATAAATTCTAAAATAAAAATGACAATAACGATGAACGGAAAAATAGTTGCAATCATAGTATTACTGATGGTTCCTTTTTTGGGATCCATTTCACAATCCATAGAAAAAGAGATTGATAACACGTTATGTGAAAAATATTCTGGAGATAACCCGGGGGCCGTGTTCCTGATAGCTAAAGACGGGAAAGTAGTTTATCGAAAAGCATTTGGGAAAGCTAACATTGAGTTGGATGTGAATATGAAACCGGAGAATGTTTTCCAGATCGGTTCAATGACCAAACAATTTACCGCAATCGCGATTATGATGCTGGAGGAAGCCGGTGACCTGAACGTGACCGACGAAATCACAAAATATATTCCGGATTACCCGACACTCGGTAAAACGATTACCATTCATCATTTACTGACGCATACATCGGGGATTAAAGATTACACGCAAATGAAGGCGCTCCGCGACATTGCAGAGAAGGATTTGAGTCCGAAAGAACTGATCGATTTCTTTAAAAATGAACCAATGGATTTTGAGCCGGGTGAAAAGTTTCAGTATAACAATTCGGGTTATGTTTTACTTGGCTACATTATCGAACAGGTTTCCGGGATGAGTTATGAGGATTTCATTGAAAAGAATATTTTTCAGAAAATCGGGATGGATGATTCGCGGTATGCCAGCGACCGGGAGATTTTGAAAAACCGTGCTTATGGTTACCAGAAATACGACGATATTTTGCTGAATAAAATGCACATCAGTTTCAATATCTCCTATTCAACGGGTTCGCTGATGTCAACAGTCGATGATTTGTTGAAATGGCAGGAGGCGATAAAAAATGATCTGCTCGTAAGTGAAAAAACAAAAAAACGGGTGTTTACCAATTATACACTGAATAACGGAGAAAAAATAAATTACGGATATGGCTGGCACATGAAAGAGATTGACGGCATGTCGAGCTATGAGCATGGAGGAAGTATTTTCGGTTTCAAATCGATGGCTGTTTATCTTCCTGAAAAGGATATTTATGTTGTCGGACTCACTAATTGCGATTGTAATTCGCCAACACAAGTGACGAGAGATATTGCATCTGTTGTATCTAAATACTGGACTGAATAAGTGCCAAATTCTTATGATTATAACGAAAAGACAAATCAGCGACGCTCTGTTTGATGCCATTGTTATGAATGATTTATACGAGATCAACGATGAAAATGTAGATGAAGTGGTTGAAATCATTGCAAATTGTGTGTATCATGATTTGATACAAAAAGAGGAATTGAAAGAAAGCTGATTCAGACTTTCGATAAACAGCCAGCTAATATAAATTATATAAGAAGGGGTGTCAGGGTAAAGATTTCGTTTAACAATAACCTGAACTTCCTGATACATTTCCCTTCTTACATAAATTTCAAAACAACATCATAATTTTCACGCAGAAAGTTTGATATTTTTCCTGTTGAGACCATATAAAAGAGTTGAAGTTTACTTTTTTCTCAAACCTTTTCTGAATTCAGAAGGACTCATCCCGGTTTTCTTTTTAAAAATCAAACTAAAATAATGAATCGTTTGGAACCCTAACTCGATACAGATTTCCTTAATACTTAAATCAGTACCTATAAGCATTTCTTTTGCCCGCATAACCCGCAATTGCAGGTGATACTGACCAGGAGATACTCCGGTATACTTTTTAAATATTTTTCTGAAATAAGAATATCCAACATTATATTGACTGGCTAAATTTTCCACGTCAATTTCCCGGTTAGTGTGTTCGCGCATATAAAAGCGTGCTTCTTCAATAACACGTGCAATAGGTTTTCCGGAAAATCCTTTCTGTTTTTCGAAAGAAACAATATATCCTAACATTTTTACCACCATCCCTGAAGCGATCTGCTGGTAACCGGGTTGTTCTTTCTCTACCAGGTCCATAATCTTTAAATGTGTGTCAATTATTTCTTCTTTAATACCTAATTGCAGAACAGCTGGTTTTTGAGTAAACAATGTGTGTCGAAAGAAATGATCAGCTATTTCCCCTTTGAATCCAACATAATTTTCCACCCAACCTGTTTTTTTTAGTGGCCGGTAACGGTGCCATTCGTCGGGTCTAATAATAAGCATCGAGCCTTCTTTCACCTGGAAACGACCATCCGAATTCTCAAAAATTCCAGCTCCTTCCGAGATATAATTCAATTGATATTCATGTAAAACCCGGCCGCTTTTCCAATTAAAAGTATATTCAGACGGGTGTTTTCCGGGAGGATATATCGTATCGGGTAAAATGCGTGCCGAACCTGCAACGGTAAGTTGTATTCCCCAATTCAGATCCTCTTCGCTGGTGGTAAGGTATTTAAATTGCCTTTTCATAAAATGGTGTCAAAAAATGTAAATTTACTGTCATTTTCTGTATTGTTTGAAAGAATTCGTACTTATATTTTTGTAACTAACTAATTCAATAAATAACTTCAATCTAATCAAATCATTATGCAAGCTCTTTTAGGTATTATATTTCATTCCCTGGGGGGGATGTCTTCCGGCAGCTGGTACATGCCATTCGACTGGGTAAAGAAATGGCGCTGGGAAATTTATTGGATTACCGGTGGACTATTCTCCTGGTTGATTATGCCCTTTGTGGCTGTTTTAATAACCATTCCTGATTGGCAGGGAATTTTGCAAGCTGCTGACGGAAGTGTTATCCGGAATACATACATCATGGGACTCCTTTGGGGGATCGGTGGATTGACTTACGGATTGGCTATTCGGTATCTTGGAATGTCGCTGGGGAATTCGGTGTTATTAGGAATAACTTCTGTAGTAGGTTCACTCGGGTTACCGGTATTGAGAAATATTCCAGCCTTTGAAAAAATACTACCCAACGGACTTTCTTTTACTGATCTTTTTAGCAGCTCGGGCGGTAGAATTGTATTGCTTGGCATTTTTATTTTGCTTACCGGCATCATACTTAGCGGGCGCGCAGGAATAATGAAAGATAAAGATTTAAAAGGCCACAAAGTTGGTGTAAATACTGAATTCAAGCTGGCATTTGGTTTATTTATTGCTATTGTATCCGGTGTTTTAAGTGCCTTTTTTAGCTTTGGAATCGACACAGGAAAAGAGATGGGGATTGCTGCCAGAGAGTTAGCTGTGCAAGCCAGCTATCCACTTCTTGCAGGTGGCGAAGGAGGTGCTCCAGTGACCTATCTTTTTGAAAATAATATCATCTTTTTTGTGATACTCTGGGGGGGCCTAACAACGAATCTGATTTGGACAATAGCACTTATATTTAAGAATAAAACCGGCGGCGATTTTGTAGATAATAAAGCTCCGTTAATTCGAAATTACCTGTTCTGTGCACTCGCAGGTACTACCTGGTTTTTACAATTCTTTTTTTACGGAATGGGGGAAACCAAAATCGGGAATGGCGCGAGTTCATGGACGCTTCACATGGCCACAATTATTTTGACAGCTAATTTGTGGGGATTCTGGCGCAAGGAATGGAAAGGTGTTTCGAAAAAAACCAATCGTACAATTCTAATTGGTATTGGTGCAATTTTACTGTCGGTAATTGTAATTGGTGTGGCTAAATGGTTGTATCCTGAATTAAATGCACTGGGTTAATGGAACGGTTGGCGTTTAAAATGTACCTGAACGAGGGGCAAAAAGAAGAGTATCAGAAAAGACACAACGAGATTTGGCCTGAGCTGAAATCCTTACTGAAGGAAGCCGGAGTAAGTGAATATTCTATTTTTCTGGATGAAGAAACCAACACGCTGTATGCATTTCAAAAAGTTTCGGGTGATAGCGGTTCTCAGGATTTGGGCCAAACAGAAATTGTTAAGCGCTGGTGGAAATACATGTCGGATATAATGAAGACTAACGATGATCATTCCCCTGTAACAGTAGAATTGCAGGAAGTTTTTTATATGGAATAAATCAATTAAAATAACCAATAATGAGTAATACAGACAAAATTAAACAAGCATATCAGCTGGCAAAAGAAAGGTATGCCGGTATCGGTGTGGATACAGATGCTGCAATCGCAAAAATGAAAGATGTGAACATTTCTTTGCATTGCTGGCAAACCGATGATGTCGGTGGTTTTGAAACTGGAGACAGTGAATTGTCAGGAGGGATTCAGACTACAGGGAACTATCCGGGAAAAGCTACTACCATTGAACAAATGCGTGCTGATCTGGAAAAAGTACTTGCACTGCTCCCTGGGAAACAACGCTTGAATTTACATGCAATTTATGGCGATTTTAAAGGAGAAAAAGTCGATCGAAATGAGATTGAAATAAAACATTTCCAGAGCTGGATCGACTGGTGTAAAACCCAGCGAATTGGTATGGATTTCAATGCTACTTGTTTCTCCCACGAAAGAGCAGCAGATGGATATACCTTGTCGAGTAAAAATGAAGAAAACCGTAAATTTTGGGTGGAGCACGTAAAACGCTGCCGTGCCATTTCAGCTGAAGCAGGGAAACAACTCGGTACACCTTGTGTTCACAACACCTGGATTCCGGATGGATCAAAGGATACTCCTGTCGATCGCAATGGTTATCGTACTTTGTTGAAAAAGTCGCTGGATGAGGCATTTGCCGAGAAATATCCAAAAGAGTATATGAAGGATGCCGTAGAAAGTAAACTGTTCGGAATTGGTCTGGAGTCAATGACCGTCGGTTCTCACGATTTCTACCTCGGCTACGCCATTAAAAACGATATTTTAATCTGCCTCGATAATGGCCATTTTCACCCAACAGAACAGGTTGGAGATAAAATTTCTTCGGTTCTTCAGTTTATAGACGAAATTCTTTTACATGTAACTCGTCCTGTTCGCTGGGATTCTGATCACGTGGTAACACTTAACGAAGATGTTCAACTAATCGCTTCAGAAATTATGCGTAACAATTTTCTTGGCAGGGTGAACATTGGACTTGATTTTTTTGATGCATCGATCAACCGGATTGGAGCTTATGTGATTGGTACACGTGCTGCTATGAAGGCTTTTCTGATTGCGGCGCTTGAGCCCACAGCAGATCTTGTTAAACTAGAAGAAGCCGGGAAAAATTTCGAACGTCTGGCCATGCTCGAAGAATTAAAAACCATGCCTTTTAGTGCCGTTTGGGATTATTACTGTTTACAGGAAAATGTCCCGGTAGGTGTAGATTATATCGCTGAGATTCAGAATTACGAAGAAGAAGTTTTGTTGAAAAGATAGCAATAGGATTATTGATAGAAAAGCCCGTTCAGTTTCATGAACGGGCTTTTGTTTATCATCAAAAAATTATTCGCATTGTAAAATCTGTCGCGCATAATTCACACAGGTTTTCACTTCCTTCACCGCATTCGACCATGGTTTAACATCATATTCCAGTTCGATATCGCAGAAAATTGGCCATTTTTCTTTTTTGATCAGTAAAAGTACTTCTTCCAGTGGCATTTGTCCCTGCCCCCAAACCTGGTTGGTATTAGCCGGTTCAACATCCGGACCGGTTTTGTCTTTAATATGAATACTGAAAATCCGATCGTGGTATTTTTTGATCATGTCACAAGGATTTTTACCGGTTGATCCAAAATAGTGGCCTGAATCAAAATTAAAGCGAATAGCCGGAGAGATAGCTAGATAAGGATCGTAGCTGAATCCTTCAACATCTGCAAATTGCATGTGCTGGTGCATCACTGCGTACATATCATATTTTTCAGCAAAAGGAGCCAGTTTTTTAGCTGTTTCTTCGCTTATTTCTTCACTTACACCTTTGGCGCCCATTGCTTTGGCAACTTTAAAAGCATATTCAATCTCTTCATCCGACCAGCGTGAAGGAGAGAATTTTACAATGTGGGCTTTAATCCCGGCATCGTCGAGCAATTTTTTGGCGGCTGCCACTTTTTTCATATCCACATTCAGTCTGAATATTTTTAAGTCTTCGTTGTACTTAGCAACCTCTGCTTTTTGCTCCTCGGTAAGTTCAGGGCGTCTTCTTGGTGACGGAGCTTCGCCAGGTTTCGGAGGAGGTGGGGGAGGCATGTTTCTAAAAATCGCTGTCATCGGGTTTTCAGGTGCACCTAAATATGCCTCTAAATCTCCGCTCATTAACTCAATGGAACTGATCCTGCATTCTTTACAATATTTCACGATGTTCTCCAAACCTCCCGGCATCGAACGCCAACTATATGTAATGGCGCCAATGTGTACGCCACCAAAATTTGAATCCGGGTTACTTTCTTTTTCTGAGGTGCTTGCTGTAGCAAAACTTGCAGGAACCATTGAAACAGCAGCCAAAGCTGCTGAACTTCCGAGAAATTTCCTGCGTGATAATCTGTTATTCTTGGTCATATTATTAATTTTTAATTGGTTCTACAATTTCCAACCGTTTCGATATTCATAATGGAAGTAATTATTCGCTTCTTCACAGTTAGTGATCTTCATGTTCTCCGCATCGTATTCCAGTGTTTTATTCAGTTGCTGAGAAACCACTGCAATGTTGGTAAGAAGCATAATTTCAGTCAATTTTGATGAAATTTCAAAGTCGTTGGCGGCTTTTCTACCATCTTTAATGGCTTCAATAAAATCGACATAGACACTGCTTGGGCGTTTCAGCCATTTTTCAGGTTCTTTAAAATCCGGATCATTTGGAATCAACTCAGGAGATGCTCCATGTGTTCCATGCATCATCATTCCTTTATCTCCAATATAAAGTGCTTCCCGCAGTTGACGGTCGGCTTCCAGTACATCCGGACGGGCCGGCTTAATTCCACCATCGCTCCAGGTTACTTTTACCGGAGGCATATTTCCACGGGCTGGAAATTCATAAGTGACACTTTCTGCCTGCGGAAGGTAATCATTATTAAAAGGGGTAGTGGTTGCCTGAATCTTTATTGGCATTCCCAAGTTTAATGCCCAGATCGGTGCATCAAAAGTGTGTGCTCCCATATCACCCATGGCACCAGTGCCATAATCCCATAATCCACGCCATGCAAAATGCAAAATCTCGGGATTGTAAGGTTTCTCCGGTGCAGGTCCCAACCAAAGATCGTATTTAAGGTTGGTCGGAATATCAACCCCTGCTGGCCGGTCAAAATATCCTTGCCGCCACATAGGACGGTTCGACCACAAATGAACTTCCCGTACATTACCAATTGCACCAGATTGAATCCATTCCACTGTTTGCATGGTCCCTTCAATGTTGTGCCCCTGGTTTCCCATTTGTGAAACTACTCCGGTTTCTTTGGCCAGGTCACGCAAGAATCGTACTTCATGGATGGTTTTGGCCATAGGTTTTTCAACAAACACGTGTTTCCCCGCGCGCATGGCATAAGCAGCTATTACTGCATGAGTATGGTCAGGAGTTCCTATTAAAACAGCATCTATTTCTTTTTCATTGTCGATCATTTCGCGGAAATCGTGGTATTTTTTTGCTTTTGGATAACCTGCCATAATATGACCGGCATAATCATGATCCACATCGCACAAAGCGTAGATGTTGGCGTGTTTAAACGATTTATCTTCGGCAGCGGCTCCCATTTGTACCGGCGAGTCAGAGTTTGCTACTCCACTTCTTCGCTGACCACCAGGGAATCCACCTCGCTGAGGTTGAATTCCGGCATAGCGTTGCATCCGCATCCCTGAGAATCCCATTCGTCTTTGAATAGGTACATCGGGGGTAGCAAAGTTTTGAATGTCGCCGCCACCCTGGCTTCCAATACCGATTCCGGCAATATTCACCATGTCGCTGGGAGCCTTATAACCCACGCCTCCCAAAACATGACGCGGAACAATCATAAATCCTGCAGCAGTAGCTGCAGTTGTGCCAATAAAATTTCTCCTTGAGAAATTTTTTGGACTTTTACTGAAGTTGCTCATAGTAAATTGGTTTAGATAATTTATTTTAGTTGAAAGTAGATGTTTCAAAAGTCTTTGTAAACTACAAAAAAATGTGTTTTTTGCCTCAGGTTTTAATTACTATTTTCTCTGGAATCAAATTCTTTAGTGTATCATTTGGTAATGAACCCAGATCATTTTTCGCCAGTCTTAAAACTAATTGAAACTCCGCCTCCATCGTTGTTGTATATTGTTTTAAAGTTTGATTGTTCTTCCACATAATCAACAAATTCAGAAATCCCCCGCTGTCTCCTGTAAGGTGTGATATTATGCGCAGTAAAACAGCCTTTAATTTTTAGCTTAGGAGCCAGATCTTTAAAATAGTTGGTATACCATTCCTTGTCGGCATCACTAAAAACAAAATCGATAGGTTTTTTCAGTTCTTTTACCATTTCATGAGCGTCGCAAAGGCGGGCATCAATATAATCCGACAGACCGGCCTTTTCGAAATTTGCAAGTGCTTCTTTGTGCCGCTGCTCATCAATTTCCATTGTTATAAGTTTTCCGCCTGTTTTGCTTAAAGCCCAGGCAATCCAAACGCCCGAATGCCCGGTTGAAGTCCCTATCTCAACGGCATGTGTGTATCCGTTGTCCACAATAAGATTAAACAAAAGTTGACCATCAGAGGCTGGAATATTCATATCTCGCCATGAATAGTCGTGACTGTCAAGAAATGCCTTTACTTTTTTGTCCAGTTCAGGATCTTCTTTTACGTTCTGAGAATAACCGTTTATTCTGATTCCAAACAGAAAGATGCTGCCAAGAATCAGAATTTTCATAAATAAAAGTTTAGTTCTCATAGTAATTACTTAAGGTGATTATGTAGTTACCTGAATGCTTGGACTTTTATTTATTGCATTGGTTTACAGCGTGCCTGAATAAAATTAAGATTTAAAGATTAGATTAAAGAATCTCCTTTCTTATAAATGCACCCCAGTTGGTTGTTAGAGTTGGGTCGGGGCCACGTTCATCGAGGTTGAAAGCCAATCCAAACTGAATTCCTTTCGTTTCCAATCCCAATCTGAACCACTGGTAACTTTTAATATTTTCGTTTGGTGTGAATACATTTAGAAATTTAGCCCGTGTGAATAACTTCAGATGATCGTTTAATGGCGTTTTGTATTGAATGATATTCATGATGTCGTATGAGTAATCGTTTTTTATATTCAGACGTGGAGCACACAAAAAGAAGAATTTGGATGCACTGATTATGTATTGCAAGCCTGCTGTTGGATTAAAACCGCCCGGAGTATAGGCAAGACCACCTGCTACACGAAAGTTTTTGAGTGCTTCAATATATAGTAGATCCTGCAGGATAATGCTGCTGTAATTTCCGTCGTAACCAAATTCTACGGAGTTCATGTGGAAAAATCCCAGCTTTGAGTCTTTAGCCAGGTTTTTGCTGAATGATAGCTCAAAAACCCCGTAATCATTTCCAAACATCAGTTCAATGGGCATCGGTTGTGCCTTGAGTTGAAATCCGGTAAGAGTGAAAACAGGAATTAAAAATAAGCTCAGAATTCGCTTTCTCATAAATTATTATTTGTTCAGATTTTTATTTTTCCGTTTAATCAAATTATCGGTGTAAATGGTAAGTACTGTAAATCCGGCAAATACAGCCAGAAACCAGCTTACATTTCCTAATTGAACGTGGTTTCCCCTTCTAAAATCATGACCACGGCGGCTATCATTATCCGGTCTCCCTTCCCTGAATTCACTGCGATCATCCGGGAAACTTCTTATCTTTCCTTCTCGCAAGGTATCGTTTTCAAATCTAAGGTTTCTCTCTGTTAGCATCTTTTGACGAACGCTGTCGGGTAAATTTCTGAAGTCAGGCTGGTCTCCACGGGTGTAATTTTCTGGCCGTGTTCTGAATTCTCTTCCATCATGTCCTTCTCTGCCGAAGCGATCGCCACGGAAAGATTGTCCACTGTTTGACTTAAAAATCCATATACTTCGTTCCAGGTATCTTAATCGCGAAAAACCTAATATTCCGGCAACAAGAATTGCAAGTGATAATATTCCTGTGATTATTTTCTTTTTCATAGTGTTACTTTTTTGAGTTTAAACCGCAGCAATACCCAGTTCCAGTGTAGTCCGAGATGAATCCCAAACAATGCCAGCGTAATGAAAGAAGAACTGGTATGCATGACACGCCAGAACATTCGTGATCCACCAAGATTAAACCATGAAAAATCGATAGTTCTTGCTATTGCAATTCCGCTTATTATCATTAAAATCATTCCTGCAAGCAACAGTACGTCTAAAACATAGTTCAATCTTGCTCTGCGGGGAGAGCTTTTGAAAAAGCAAACTGTCACTTTTTTAATCCAGCCCCAGTTTAATGCCTTGTGCAAGATGAAAAACACACCGATGATCAATCCGGCCCACTCATGAAACCCTAATCCATAGAACGATCTTGGATCCATGAGCAGTAACATGACAATTAGTAAAAGAATGTTTAAGATGAATTTAAATCGATTCATGACTTTTGTTTAAAGTTTAAATGTATGCGTATATTTTACCAGGATCGTGCGCGTTAGATAATCAGGAGGTGTAGGAGTGAGATCTGATTTGTCAGCATTTCTCATATCGTTCAACACCAGGTAAAAATCGTTTCCGTCGCGGGGATTGTATCGTAAGCGGAAGTTTGAAATGATAATATTCTCCAACTCATTATACTGTACATAGGCACTCATCGAGAGTTTCGTGTTCATCATATAGGTGGCTTTCAGTCGTGCCAGGTTATTGGTAAAATGCTGGTTGGTTTCTGAAAACTTGACATTATCAAAGTTGTAAAAAGCCGTTAGCTGAATACTTGAGGATAAATTAAATACGGTTTCAATGTTGGAAGAAAATTGTTTGCCGTCAAAAAAAACGCCTCCGTCAATACCAAAATTTACCACGATCTTTTTTGTTCTTGGTGTATTGAAGTGTGATCTGAGATTCCAGAAAGAATATTCGCCGGCTTCAACTATAATATCGTTCGGCAAATAAAAATCCTCGAGAACACCTTCCTTGTTATATCCGTACGATAAAAACATTCCGTAACCGCTTTTCAGGTCCATCATAAATTGAGGTGCAACCTGCATGGTTTCAATATTTCCGTCGGCCATACGCTTGGTCATATTAAAATCAGTTCCGATAGAGTAATTGAAGATTGGAGAGTTTTCGCCCGGAAACCAGCCATAACCAAGTTCAGCTCGCATCTCGTGTATTCCGTTTAGAAAAATAAATCCCGATTTTGGATTAAAATTCTTTCCCCAGTAAGCGTATTTCGCCTCGTATAAAAATCCTTTTTCGGCTCTGCGTTGCAGTTCAATAGCAAAGAACGTCGGATCCAATGCAAAAACTTCTGAGTCCATTGACTTGTCTTGTGTCTGAGCCAGCTGAACATTTAAATAGTCAACGTCGGAGATCTTGAAAATACCGTCAAGACCATAAGCAACATTGTAATTTCCATCGAAACCAACCCTGGAAGTCAGTATTCCTCCGATATATGAGTTTTCATTTATGACTTGTTTTCGTAACCTGGCTACTGCGAAGTTTTCTGCCGGTGTTCCGTTAAACTCTGCCGTATTCATATCCAGAAACCCAATGTCCCATTTCCCGACCCGGCCAACCAACCTGGCACCACCGTAAATGGTCACCGGGTTCCTTTCTGCAATACCAATATTCCGACTGTAAAAAAGGTTTTGAGGTCCACCCAGTTCATAGTTAAAAATTCCGGAACGTTCCTGGAAGAATAGTCGTTTTTCAGGAAAGAAAAGATCATAGCGGGTCAGATTTACCTGTTCATCGTCGGCTTCAACCTGTGCAAAATCAGTGTTTACGGTGAAATCCAGCGTGAGGTTGTTATTAACATTGTATTTTACATCGAGGCCACCGGTAAACGTTGGATCATTTTCTTTCATGTAGTCGTCGGAATTTTCATCTATTTCGTATGATCTGGTTGTTCCGCCCAAAACATAGGGCGAAATGTACACCGGGTTTCGCTGTTTAATGTTCTCAAAAACAATGGTTTGGGCCATGGACGGGCGGGTGTTTGCGTCTCTTCCATACTTTGTGTCGATGGCCGGGTAAGTATCCATTTCGTTCAAATGGCTGATGTTCCGGTTAACGATCAAGCCCATTTTTGTAATATTATTTACGCTTTGGAAACGGAGGCTGGAAAACGGGATTCGCATTTCTATTTGCCAGGCATCGCTGGTCGTAACTGTCTTTACATCCCAGTAAGAGTTCCAGGTATAGTTTTTCGAATCCATTCCGGGGCCCGGACCTCCACCTTGCCCGTCGTTTGAAACAGAATAATCGATTTTTGCTCCTGATGGAAGCGTGAAAAATCCCAATGCATTTTCATTGTCGTTATAAGAATCGAGGAGGATCCCAAAAGCATCCGAATTTTCTGATTCTTCATCTCTTTTTTTGCTGGTCGAAACAATATTGGAAACATCATTGTAATACAGGATGGCGCCAATCCACAAATAGTTGTCATCAAAGGTCATGTAAACCTCACTTTTTTCTGATGGCGGATTATTGTAAACAGGGAAGTACATGGACAAAGGAAGCGATTGACTCAATTTCCAGGCAGGTTCATTTACCATCCCGTCAAACTCAATTTCACTGTTCAGGGGGTTGATCTTAACTTCGTCCTGCGCTTTTAACATAAGAGGAGCGAGAAAAACGAAAGTTGAAAGCAGAATAATTAAATTAAATTTAGATTTCATGTTATTTAGTTTTGGTTTTATTTTGACTAATTGGTTAAAGATTTTCTTTTTAACAGGACCTTTGGCACATTAACATACCACTTAACTCGCTGAATGATATGAATGATAATTAAGGCAAATAGTAAATTTCCGGTAATCTCGTGAATCTCTTTGACATTGAACACATTTCTGGGAATGATGTCGATCCATAAAAATATACCTGACAAAGCCATCAAAATAAATACGATGGTTATTAAGTATGTGAGTTTGTTTTTAAGGATATGTTTAATGATAACTATTTTTTTGAACCATGCCCAGTTCTGAATTACATGAAAAAGCATCAATGCCAGCCAGAATAAGCCAAAGTAAACATGAACATCGTTTTCTTTTCCTTCCGGTCTGAAGTCAGGTTCGGAAATACCGGTCATTTGTTCTTCCGATGCATTAATGAATTGAGCTGGCAATATATTAGCTGTTGAAATCTGTTGGCTTCTGAAATCATGGTTCCTTTCATGACGCTCTCCTCCAACGTGGAATATCCCGGTAACAGAACTTACCCCGAATACGAAGATCATCGCAACGTTTACCACAAATTTTGACTTTAATGATTTAAACAAAGTTTTCATACTATTAAAATTGTTTGTTTTTAAAGGTATAGTATGGAACTCGCAATATTTTAATTATACCCTTGTGTATAACCATTATACATGCTCGTTTCATAATCTTTCAGTTGAATTGTTTTTTTGCTTTTTAGTCTTTGACTGACTGTTTCAGAGTAAGATTAATTGCTTCTATCTGAAACAGATAAAATCTGGGGTGAAATGATTTATTTACGTGTTGAAATGAATAATCAGATTTACTGACCTGTAAACCAATCTTTGAATTCTCCGACCCGGGTACGGCTTATTAGAATTTTTTCAGGGGCAGGAATTTTTAAAACGACCGAAAGTCTTCCGTTAAACCAGGAATCCAATTCCTTTATCGCACTCTTTGAGATTATAAATTGTCGGTTAGCCCTGAAAAAGATGTCCGGATTAAGTTTTGTACTTAAATCATCAAGCGTGTAGTCAAGCAGATAATCGTTTTTAGAAAAGGTTATAGCTTTTACCTTTCCTTCCAGAATGTAAAAAAATGCGATCTCATCCGACAGCAATGGAATCATTTTGCTGCCTTTAACAGAAACAAGAAAATGAGTCTTGTAATTTCTAACCCGGTTTAATTCTTTGATTATTTGGTTAATTTCGATTTGATTGGATTTCAAACCTGTAAGTTGATTGATCTTTTTAAATGCCTTCTCAACTCCTTCCTGCGTTATCGGTTTCAGCAAATAATCAACGCTGTTTACCTTAAAAGCATTAATTGCATACTCATCATAAGCTGTAGAGAAAATGATAGGACAGGTTATTTCTATGAAATCGAAAATTTTAAAGGCAGATCCATCGGCAATGTGAATGTCCATAAAAACCACATCGGGTTGGGCATTACTTTTAAACCACTCAACCGTAGATTTTATGCTGTCAAGTATGTCAACCACAACAACGTCGTTCAGCTTTTTTAAAATATTAACCAACTGTTTTGCGGCCGGACTTTCGTCTTCAATGATCAATGCCTTCATACTCGTTTGGTTTGATTAATGGAACATCGACTCTGAACTCACCATTGTCATTCATTATCATAATTTCCTTTCCCAATAATTGGAAAAGTTTGGTGAGATTAGATAATCCGATACCATTTCCTTCTTCCTGAGTTAGTTTTTCCTGTATTTTATTTATTACCTGAATTGTTTCTGCATTAGTTGAGAGAACTTCTATTAGTAAAGGATTGTTTTTGCTGATTTCGTTGTGTTTGACTGCATTCTCAATTAAAATCTGGATGGTTAAAGGCGGAACTTTATACTCATAAAAATCTTTGTCAATGTTAATGTTTACCGACAAGTTATCACCGTACCTGATCTTTAAAAGAAATAAATATGAATCGATGAACCCGAGCTCTTCGGCTACTGTAACGGTTTGTTTTTTATTGCTTTGAAGTGAATAACGCAGCACTTGCGAGAGCCGGTTAATATAGGTATTTGCAGTTTTTGGTGACTCTTCCACAAGGTTGTTTAAAGCGGTAAGCGAATTAAACAGAAAGTGTGGGCTCATCTGGTTCTTTAGCGACTCAAACTGGCTTTGCAAACTTTGTGTTTTTAGCTGTTCCACCTCCAGCTCCATGGTTTGTTTATGGTGTATAAAACGAATCACGTTTATACTAATCAGCACAACAGCAGCACAAAAGAAATTCCTCGTAAGTGCTTCAATATATTGATGACGGGAAGGAAGATTCAGGTTTGAAGTTAAGTAATTATTTAACTGATTTAGTAGGAGAATTATAATAAGGACAACAACGAGAGTTAAGAGGATGGAAGTAATAATCTTTTTGAATTTTAATTTGTGTTGTATGTTTAGTGGTTGATAAAACCGGTAGTTTATAATGAAAATTAAAATACCGACTAAAAATGTCACCATAAACTGGGCAAAGATGAATACGGGGGGAAATTGGAGTTCATGGTGTCCCCGCCCCAAATCTCTTTCAATAAAAATACTGGCTATCAGCGAAAAGTGAATAATCAGGCTGATAACAAACGAGAGTATCAACGAAATTTTTAAATATTTTCCGGGCAATTGCATCATTGGTTTTCTTCCTGAGTCAACGGCAGCTCTTCGAAATTTATTTTTTAGCAGATTCACTCCATTCAAAGATACAAATACAA
>DAOPJR010000043.1:0-23990 GCA_035399765.1 Draconibacterium sp.
AGTTTTGCAAACAACGTCTTCAAGCTTACCTGTTCTCCAATTATTTTTCCAAGATCAGCAATTGCAACACGTTCCTGCTCCATTGTATCGCGGTAACGAATCGTAACCGTGTTGTCTTCCAGCGACTGGTGATCTACGGTTACACAAAATGGAGTTCCAATTGCATCCTGGCGACGGTAACGTTTTCCGATAGAGTCTTTTTCGTCGTACTGGCAGTTGAAATCAAACTTCAGTTCGTCGATGATTTCACGTGCTTTTTCAGGCATGCCGTCTTTCTTAACCAAAGGTAGAACAGCCAGTTTAACAGGAGCAAGTACCGCAGGAATTTTCAATACAACACGCGAATCTTTTTCCAGTTCTTCTTCACAATAGGAAGCTGAAATTACTTGCAGGAACATGCGGTCTACTCCAATGGAAGTTTCAACTACATATGGAACATACGATTCATTCAATTCAGGATCGAAATAGCGGATTTTTTTACCCGAGTATTGTTCGTGTTGCGACAGGTCGAAATCGGTACGTGAGTGAATCCCTTCCACTTCTTTAAAACCAAACGGAAATTTAAACTCGACATCTACCGCAGCATTGGCATAATGGGCCAGTTTTTCATGTTCGTGGAAACGGTAATTTTCGTCGCCAAAACCGAGGGCACGGTGCCATTTCATACGTGTTTCCTTCCATTTCTCAAACCAGTCGAGTTCGCTGCCGGGACGCACAAAGAATTGCATCTCCATTTGTTCGAATTCGCGCATGCGGAAAATAAACTGGCGAGCTACAATTTCGTTACGAAAGGCTTTACCGATTTGTGCAATACCGAACGGAATTTTCATGCGGCCCGTTTTCTGCACATTCAGGTAATTAACAAAAATACCCTGAGCCGTTTCCGGGCGAAGATAAACTTTTAAAGCACCATCGGCAGTTGAACCCATTTCAGTGGCAAACATCAGGTTAAACTGGCGAACATCAGTCCAGTTTCGTGTTCCCGAAATCGGGCAGGCAATTTCTTCGTCGATAATAATTTGACGCAGTTCCACCAGGTCGCTATTATTTAAGGCCTGTGCAAAACGATTGTGCAGAGCGTCCCATTTTGCCTGGTTATCAAGTACTCGCTGGTTCGTGCTGCGGAATTGCTGTTCATCGAAAGCTTCGCCAAAACGTTTCGCTGCCTTTTCTACTTCTTTATTGATTTTCTCTTCAATTTTTGCGAGTTGTTCTTCAATCAGAACATCGGCACGGTAGCGTTTTTTCGAGTCTTTATTATCAATGAGCGGGTCGTTGAATGCATCCACATGGCCGGAAGCTTTCCAGATTGTGGGGTGCATAAAAATAGCAGAGTCAATTCCAACTACATTTTCGTGGAGAAGTACCATGCTGTCCCACCAGTATTTTTTGATATTATTTTTTAGTTCAACGCCATACTGGCCGTAATCATACACTGCTCCCAACCCATCATAAATCTCGCTCGATTGAAATACATATCCGTATTCTTTGCAGTGTGCCACCAGTTTCTTGAAAATATCTTCCTGTGCCATTTCTTTTTATAATCTGAATTGAGGCACAAAAATAGGATAAAATTCTAAAGAAGAGGAGAGTTTAAAGTTCAAGGTTTAAAGTTTAAAGTAATTTGACTTGGAGTTTCAAGTCACGCATCACGAATAGTTGGAATTTAGAATTATTTAAGTGTTTCTGCATCCCGGTCATCGTTTAAAATCTTTATTCATTCTACTTCCTCAAAATCGATGTATTCTCCTTTGTCGGGATTGTTTTTCTGATTTCGCTGCGGATTATTTTCAATTGTTACTTCTCCTTCAGGGCGCTGTGGCTTTTGATAACTTCGCTGCTGATCCTGCATCTTTTGCTGCATATTTTTTACTCCTTTATTAATCAATAAAGGGAAAAGATACCTGGAAACCAATCGGATCGCATAATAAAGAATTACGATAATGAGTATCGTTCGCAGAAAATTGAAAATATAAAGTGTTATAAATGTTATCATCAATTCAATAATTATTGGGTGGAAAATAAAAAATTCACACCTAAGCACAAATTTAAATATTTTGCGGACGAAGGCTTGGCAAGAGCAGTAATATTATTTGTTGACAGATAATACTGGGCATACTTCCCGGTATAACTTGCTCCCAGGCCGGGTAACAATTTTTTAAAATCGAGTAAAGTAACACTTGTTGTCAGGTCAAATCGATCGTTTAATGCTTTATGTCCGAAAGCGCTTAAGTAACTTTTCATGTTTCTGTTGGAAAAAGTAATTTGAGCGGAAACACCAAGCTCCATGTTATTTGGAAGAAATTGACGAACAGAAACATTTGCTTTGAGGGGAATGTTTATGGTAATTTTATCGGTGGAAGGTTCTGCTGTAATCAGATATGGATTGGAACTAACCATATCTTTTAATGCATATCTGGCTTCTTTATAATTGTTCAATTCATTGTTGTTTGATTGGTAAAGAGTAGACCCGTTAAATCGAAGCTCGTTAATATAAGTAACATTGTACACGGTTTTATCCATGGTAAAAAACCCAAGATCGTTAATGGCTGCAGAAATCTCCGTTTTACCGGTTTTATAACTAATACCGAGATCGATAGCAGCGCCAAGGTTGCGAAAGCCGAAAAAATAATCTTCAAACATAAAAACAGGCCTGATCTTTGTTGCCTGTGTAATATCGCTGTAACTAATTTCAAACTGTCCAGCAATTTGATAGTTTCCTTCGGGCTTAATCAACAATTCCCCTGCATCAGTATCGGTAAGAACGTTTATATAAACATCATTCATTTCATAATACATTCTTCCAAAAAGCAACTTGGGCCTGACACCAACACTTAATCTTTCCCGCAACTGTTTTGAATAAGAAAAGGACAACTCCCGGTAATGATATGCATGAATATTCATGGGGCCGTATGATTCTGTCTTACCATAATACGGTTCAAGACCATTATCAATGAACTTTAGAAACTCATGATCGAAAGAGCTTTCTGTAAAAATTCGTTCTGAAACGGCAAAAGTAAAATTTTGTTTTTCCCGACGTAAACTCAAATACAATACAGGAATATTAACTGTGCCTAACTCATATCCTCGTTCACCTAACTTAGTATAAAAATCATCGAAACTGTATGTAAAGTTTTTTGAAAAAATATAGTCAGGAGAAAAATTGGCATTCCAATCGACCCAGGCTCCGGCAATAATAGGAATTCCAACCACAAGTTTCTCCGTTTTATTTTGAAAGGAAGGATTATTCCATGATGACTGGCTAAGACCAGAAATATATTGCAGGGGATTTCCTTCTTGAGAATTTGCCTGAATCCAGGTTCCAATACTCATTAAAATGAATAGCAATATTCGTTTTCCCAGTCTTTTCATGATCAAAAAGGATAACGCAAAATTATGGTTTATATTGAAAAGTGAATTGCGGGCCGTAAAAAAAGGCGGTCTGTCAACCGACAAACCGCCTTTCATAATATTTTTAGATTTTATCTGTTTCTGACATCACCGCCACTTGATTCATCAATATTTCTCGTTTTCGGATTTCCGTGGTAAGTAATATCGGCACCACTGCTTGCATCGGCTTCCAAATCTTCTGTAACAGTCAGGCTGATGTCTGAGCCACTGCTGGCACTGGCCTTACAATTTACAGATTCCAATCCTGATGCATCAATATCAGAACCACTGCTGGCTGACAATTTCAGGTTTTTTACTTTTCCTTTCAGTTCTGCGTCAGAACCACTACTGGTATCGAGTGAAAGATTTTTATAGTGTACTTCCAGCTCAATGTCGCTTCCGCTGCTGGCTGAAATTTTAAGATTTTCTCCTTCCAATGTGTTTTCTGATTCCACATCTGATCCGGAAGAAGCGTCGAGTTCAACCAGTTCTTTCACGGTTACATATGCTTTGCGGGTTTTATTCCCTCTCCAATTAAACCAGTTATTCCGTTTCATGTAAATATGCAAAGTACCGTTTTTTACTTCGGTCTTGATGTCGTCAATAATTTCGTCGTCGGCAACAATTTTTACTTCCTCGGTACTTCCCATCGTAATGTATAAATCGATTCCGGTAGATACATCAATGGCATTAAATCCACTTACATTTCGGGTTTGGGTTTCAGTTTCATTACCGCTTGCAAGTGCTGAAAGTGTACTTCCGATCGCAAAAATGAGAATGAATAAACTTGTTCGTAATGTTGTTTTCATCTAATTAAATTTAATGTTTTCAAAGGTATTAGAGGAACTCCCATGAATTTTAGGATGTCGGTTCATGACAAATTTATATCATGGTTGTTTCATAATTCGCGCATTTATTTTAATAAGGACGTCGTTGTGTTTTGAAAGTTACAATTCATCTATCTTTTTACAACATTTCCTCCTGATGAGGTATTGATATTTAATTCTGACGGTTCACCGTAATAGTGTATATTTCCACCACTGCTGGCATTTGCTCTGAGTTGTTTGTGAACCGATATCCAGATATTTCCTCCGCTGCTGGCTTTCAATTCTGCACTTTTTGTTTTTAAATCTTCTGCTTTGATATTGGCTCCTGAACTTACTTTCGCATCAACATTTTCAGCCAGACCATCCAGCCGGATATTGGCTCCTGAACTGGCCGAAGCAGAGACTTCACCGGCATCAATATCCAGAGTCATATTTGCTCCTGAGGAACTTGAAAGTTCAAGATCGTTACTTTTAATATCGGTTTCAGAAAAAACATTGCTTCCACTGCTGGCTTCAATCAGTTCAAGTTCCGGCACAGTTACAAATACTTTGAAGGATTCGGCCTTGCGAATCATGGCGGTAGACCGTACGATCAGGATATTATCGTGTACTTTTGTTTCAATGGCATCCAGCAGGTTTTCGTCTGCCCGCACCAATACTTTCTTTTCGTTTCCCTGGGTGATGTAAACATTAATTCCACGGCTGGCTTTGATTCCATCAAAATCTTTAACCTTTCGCACTTCATCTACAACATGGCCATTTCCTTTCATGGTAGGGCCAAACAGGCAGGAACTAAATAAAATCGGAAAAAGAATAATCGAGAGGTAAATTATTTTCTTGCTCATGATCGAAACTGTTTGGTTTATTTCTTTGCAATTTATCTCAATAGCAATCCAGAAAATAAAATTATTCGTCGAACGCTTGGTTTTCATCGGCGAATTAGGGTGATTGGTGTTTAGTGACCGGAATTATATAAAAAAAGCCAGTTCGTGAAATGACGAACCGGCCTTTACGTGTTTAACTATTGCGTTACAATTAACCTGCGTTTTCTATGGGTGCACGTCTGTTCCTGAAACCATCATCTCCGCGATCGTACCTATGACCTTTCATGGAGTCGAATTTTAGTTTTTGTTCATCATTAAGCAACGAACGTATATCCTGTCGCTGTTTTGCCATCAATTTCTGAATGTCTGCTCTCACTTCCGAAATTTTATCAATGTTTTTGTAAATCGCGTTCATATCGGTTTTTTCTGTTGTTGAAAGTGTTTGCTGTCGTGCCTGCAACTCATTTAACTGGTTACGTAAGGGTTGTACTTCTTTAGCCGTTGCAAGCCTGATAGCTTTGATTTGCTCCTGCTGTTCTTCAGTAAAAAAGTTACTTCTTCGTTCGGCCATTTGTGCATGGCGTGGCATTCTGTCTCTCTGTTCCTGATTTCGCTGTCCTCTTTCAGGCTTTTGTGCCCATGCTGCACTGGTTGCAAAAAAAGCTACCAATGCCAGTGTTAAAATTCTGATTTTCATGTTTTCTACTATTAATTATAATTGTTCTCGAACTTTTTGACCCACTTGTTTGCTTATGGTTTAAAAAGAAGCGAATAAGATGGAAATTTGATAAAATGAGAAGTTTGGCTAACTATTTGATGTTCACGTCTTCAGAATTAGAAAGAAATAAGGAATAGAAGCCCTTTTTAATATTAATTAACGTAATGAACCGTTGAATAGGGAGACAAATATCTGGTAAGATTGCTTATTTTTGGCAGTTCATTACTGAAGTGAAAATCAACATTATTCAGAAAAGAAAGAGAAATATGAAGAAGAAAATTTGGATTGGAATTATGCTTGTTGCGGTGTTAAGCGTCACAATGGTGAGTTTTACCCGCGACCAAAGAAACTTTGAAATAGCGAAAAACCTCGATATTTATTATACGCTTTTCAGAGAACTAAATATGTTCTATGTTGACGATATCGATCCTGACAAGCTGGTGAAAACCAGCATCGATGATATGCTTGAATCGCTTGATCCGTACACCAATTATATTTCAGAAGATCAAATGGAAGATTTCCGGTTTATGACCACCGGAGAATATGCCGGCATTGGTGCATTGATTAGCAAACATAACGATGATATTATTATCGCAGAACCTTATGAAGGTTTTCCCGCTCAGAAGGGGGGCATAAAAGCTGGTGATGTAATTCTGGAAGTAGAAGGGAAAGATGCCAGTAAGATGTCGACAGAGGATGTGAGTAATCTTTTAAAAGGACCGGCAAATAAACCGGTTGAGATAAAGATTCAGCGGATGGGCGATAAAAAACCGTTAACGTTTGATGTGGTTCGCGAAAAGATTTCGATTGATGCCGTTCCGTATTATGGAATGCTCGATAATAATACCGCTTATATCCGTCTGTCTCAGTTTACGGCTAACAGTAGCGAAGAAGTAAAAAATGCTTTTCTGGATTTAAAAAAGAACAATCCGGATGCACTGGTGCTTGACTTACGAGGCAACCCTGGAGGTTTGCTGATGGAAGCGGTTAACATCGTTAACTTTTTCGTTCCAAAGGGTGAAGAAATTGTAAGCACACGCGGAAAAATTAAACAAGGCGATAAAACTTATGTTGCTACGCAGGAACCTATTGATACTACGATCAAAATTGCGGTTTTGGTAAACCGTGGTTCGGCTTCGGCTTCCGAAATTGTAACCGGTGCTATTCAGGACCTCGATCGTGGAATTGTGGTTGGAACACGCACCTTTGGAAAAGGATTGGTACAAACCACACGCGACCTGAGTTATAATACGAAACTTAAAGTAACAACAGCCAAATATTATATTCCGAGTGGTCGCTGTATTCAGGCCCTCGATTATTCGCATCGTAACGAAGATGGTAGTGTTGGTAATGTTCCGGATTCTTTGATTTCTGAGTTTACTACCAAGCACGGCAGAAAAGTATACGATGGAGGAGGTATTGCTCCGGATATGAAGATTGAACCGGAAACGTTGAGCACTTTGGGAGTTGAACTGGTAACTCAATTTAAGATTTTCGATTTTGCCACCAAATATTCCAACGAAACGGCTTCTATTCCACAGCCTGAAGATTTTACAATCACGGATGATATCTATAAGCAGTTTCAGGATTATGTGAAATCAGGCGATTTTCACTACGATTCTGAATCGCTGGACGAATTCAATAAACTGATGGAAGCAGCTAAAAAGGAGAAATATTATTCACTTTCCGAGAATGAATTTAATGCCTTAAAAGCCAAACTTGAACCAAACCTGGATAAAGATTTGAAAGAATTCAGGAGTGAAATCAGTGATTTGCTTAAGGACGAAATAGTATCACGTTACTATTATCAAAAAGGTTCGATCAGGGCTGCCATAAAAGACGACATGGGTATTAAAAAAGCAATAGATGCGTTGCATTCTGAAACGGCTTTTGCATCCTACTTTAAACCGGGAACGATTATCAATATGAATTAATTATTTCAGAACAGATATGAAGAAGGAGGTCGGTTGGCCTCCTTTTTTTATGCTTTTACTCAACCTATTTCATAATGCGGTGTTAGGTCTTATACATTAAATAAGCAAACTGACCCGTTAAATCACATTAAAATTTTGTATTTTATGAATGAATCATGGGTTTCAATCCATCTGTGCCGAAATCCAGGATTTTAGCTTAAGTTTTTAATCTGATAAAAAGAATTCAATGAAACATTTTAAACGATT
Organism: Draconibacterium sp.; assembly: GCA_035399765.1. Taxonomy (GTDB): domain Bacteria; phylum Bacteroidota; class Bacteroidia; order Bacteroidales; family Prolixibacteraceae; genus Draconibacterium. The sequence goes on from DAOPJR010000043.1 coordinate 7,940, forward strand.
TATTCTTCCTGTTCTGTTACTTCTTTTTTCTGTTTTTCTGAAATATTTTCCTGAAAAATATAATTTGGCGAGTGAGCAATCGTACCCGGTTTTTGAGATACTTGGATCGATACTGTTAATTTCAGGTATTGCCTGGATTCTCATTTCATCTTTAAGAACATTGAAGCGGATTCTTCTCGAAAAATTCGATACTTCAGTGGAGGATAACCTACGGTCCAGAAAATTCCAAACACAGTTTAATATTCTGGAAAGTGTTTTTATTGTTTTGATCATTGTCATTGCCATTGGAACTGTTTTGATGCTTTTTGACGATGTCAGGAGGCTGGGAATCAGCTTGTTTGCATCAGCAGGGGTGGCAGGTCTTATCGTTGGTTTGGCAGCGCAAAAATTTATCGGTGCGGTCATTGCCGGTTTGCAGATTGCGATAACTCAGCCCATTCGGCTGGATGATGTGGTGATTATCGAAGGAGAGTGGGGAAGAATAGAAGAGATAACACTGACCTATGTTGTGGTAAAGATCTGGGACCTTCGGCGTTTGATTGTGCCCACCTCTTACTTTTTCGAAAAACCTTTTCAGAACTGGACCCGCACTTCGGCCGATATACTGGGTACGGTTTTTATTTACACCGATTACCATGTTTCTTTTGAAGCACTGCGGCAGGAATTGACGCGTTTACTCAATTCAACGCCTTTGTGGGACAAGAAGGTAAACGTGTTGCAGGTAACCGATGCCAAACAAAATGGGGTGGAAGTGCGGGCGCTGATGAGCGCTAAAGACGCATCAACTGCCTGGAACCTGCGGGTTTATATTCGTGAAAAACTGATTGAATTTGTACAGAAAAATTATCCCGAAAGTTTACCCAAAACACGTATTTTAGTACAGGGCGACGGTCAAAAAACCGAAGACGCGATAAAGGATATTTCAAAAGGATAAGCTAATGAAACGAGCATGGAAATAATTACATCCGAGATGATAATTAAAATAAGTGCGAGTTCCATACTATTCTGCTGAAAATAAACAATTTTAATAGTATGAAAATTTATTTTGCCGGTTCGATACGTGGGGGGCGCGAAGATGCAATGTTGTATGCACAAATAATAGAATTCCTTAAAACCTTTGGTGAGGTGCTGACGGAACATATTGGAAATCCCTCGCTTACCAGTGCCGGCGATGACGGACCAAGCGACAGTTTTATTCACGACCGCGATTTGGAGTGGCTGAAATCATCCGATGTTTTGATTGCTGAAGTTACAACCGTTTCGATGGGAGTTGGGTACGAGATTGGGCGTGCGGTAGAATCAGGTAAACCGGTACTTTGTCTTTTTCGTACATCTTCGGGGAAAAACTTATCCGCAATGATTGCCGGATCTCCTGATTTAAAACTGGCGAATTACCACCATCTAAATGATGCAAAGAATGCCATCAATGCGTTTCTGAAAAATCAGGAATTTTAACAGTCGGTAGAACAGTTGGCTTCCACCTGTTCTTTTTCAATCTGAAAAGTAGTATGTCCAATCCCAAATTGGTGTTCCAGGTCTTCCTGAAGTTGCGACAGAAAAGCATCAGTGTTGCCGTCGGGCATTACCAGGTGGGCAGTCAGGGCAACACGGGTGGTACTCATCGCCCAAATGTGCAGGTCATGAACATTTGCCACTCCTTTTTGCCTTTCAAGGAAGGCACGGACTTCCTCAATTTTAATATGTCCGGGCACGGCGTCAAGCGCCAGCCTCAGCGAATCGGTAAATAAATTCCAGGTCCCCCACAATACCACACCAATGATCAGGAAACTGGTGAGTGAATCAATCCAGAGAATACCTGTCAGCATGATCAGCAAACCGGCAATCACTACGCCAAGCGATACCCCGGCATCGGCAGCCATGTGCAGAAAAGCTCCCTTGATATTCAGGTCATCTTTTTGTCCTTTCATAAAAAGCAGGGCAGTTGCTGTGTTAATCACGACTCCAATTCCTGCCACGATCATCACTTGTGTTCCGCCAACCGGCTGCGGGTTTTTGATTTTGCTGATGGCGTCCCAGGCAATAAAACCGACGGCGGCAAACAATAGAAGTGCATTCAGAATAGAAACTAAAATGGTCGTTTTTCGCAGCCCGTAGGTATATTTCCCGGTTGGTTTAATGGTGGCCATCCACGCAGCTGTCCAGGCAAATACCAGGCTCAGCACATCACTGGCATTGTGTCCGGCATCGGCAAGCAAGGCGGACGAATTGGCAAGCAATCCATATACAACTTCTATCGCAACAAAAATTACATTTAACCCGATGCCAATGGCAAAGGCCCGGCCATATCGGTTGGAATGATCATGATGATGTGTATGTGTATGCGAATGTGCCATATTCAAGCCTTTCTCTGGTCTGCAAGATCTAAAAAATATGTAATCAGAACAATTTCAGTCCCGGAAAGTTTGTCTAAAAATAGATTACAAAGACTATGTTTTTGTCTGTGAAACGTTGACAGGATTATTTCGATAAAGCAATTTCAGAATTCCCGGCAATACAATCAGTAACAAGGGTAAAGCAATGATCAATCCCCCAATCACAGCGATGGCAAGTGGCTGGTGCATTTTGGCTCCGGAACCTACACCGAGAGCCAGCGGCATCAGTGCAATAATGGCGCCAGTGGCGGTCATCAGTTTTGGTCGTAATCGTGCTGAAATGGCAAAGCCCAGCGCATTGTTAACGTTCGATTTTTTCAATTCGAGGAGGAATTGCTGGATGGTAAATATCGCATTTTCACCAATGATCCCGATGATCATAATCAGCCCGGTATAACTTCCCACATTCAGCGGGGTGCCTGTAAAATAAAGTGCCATCAGGCTACCCGAAACTCCGAGCAAACTTAAAAACAAAACGGTCAGTGAAATTTTCAGGCTTTTAAACATGAACAACACCACAGTAAAAACCAGCATGGCGCCCAGCAAAAGGATCTGCATGAGTTCTGAAAATGATTTTTGTTGTTGGGCGTACGAACCCGCATAAACCACCTGGTAACTCGGTGGAAGACTGATCGAATTTACTTTCTGCTGTATTGCTTTCATCCCGGTTCCAAGATCCAATCCGTTTAGGCGTGCGGTAATCATACTCATGGTCTGCAGGTTTTCGCGGTCGATTTCTGCCACCCCGCTTTTTATCGAGAAATCAGCAAAAAACTGCAGGGGAAAATAATCTCCGGCTGCCGTACAAATTTTTACATCCTTCAGTTTTTCAACCGGGGTGTGGTTGTTCACCGGATAGATCATCCGGATGTTGGTCAGTTGTTCCTTTTCTGGAACCGAGCCGATCACCGTCCCGTCAAGGTAGGTTTGCATCTGCGCATGAAGATCAGCAGCTGTGAGTCCGTATTGTTTGAGTTTGTCTTCCTTTGGCAGGATGTTCAACATCGGGCCGGCCACCAGAACCCCGTTGTAAATGTCTTCAACACCGGTTATGGTTTCCATGCTGTCGGCGATTTCACGTGACAAAGCCTGGATTTTCTCATGATCGGTCCCAAAAAGTTTCACCTCAATCGGATTTCCGCTCTCCATCAGGTCGCCGAGCATGTCGGTAACCACCTGCATAAATTCGGTTTCCATAAACGGCATCGAACTTTCAATTCTTTTTCGGATTACATCGGCCACTTCCACCGTTGTTCTGCTCCGGTTTTTATGAAGAATGATGAGATAATCCCCGTCGTTGGGTTCGGTAATAAAAAAGCCCATTTGTGTCCCGGTCCGGCGGGAATAGTTTTTTACTTCGGGCACCGATTCCAGGATTTGGTCGATCTGCGAAAGCAAACGATTGGTTTCCTCCAGTGAAGTTCCCGGTGGTGTTTTATAATCAAGGACAATCGATCCTTCATCCATTTCGGGAAGAAATCCGGTTTCCAGTTTCGGGATAATCACCCAAATTGAAAGAAGCAGCAAAACCACGATTCCAATACTGATGTATGGTCTTTTAACAAAGAATCCAACCCAGTGTTTTTCCTTAAGTTCAGTGGCTTTATGTTGTTCTCCAAGTTGACGATTTTTCGATAGCAGCAGGTAAATTACGGGCAACCCGAGCCAGGTAACCAGGAAAGAACACACCAGTGTTACGATCATGGTTTGGGTCAGAATCTTAAAGTAGGCACCGGCAATGCCGGTCATTAATTCAAAAGGAATTAAAATAACGATGGTACTGAGTGAAGAACTGACCATGGCGGGAAACAGGAAATGAATGGCCTTCCCAACCAGTTCCCGCGGTGTTCGGTCGGGATGTTCCTCGTGTGTCCGGTGAATCTGTTCCACCACGATAATCGCATCGTCGATAATCAGTCCGATGGCGGCAGCAATGGCACCGATGGTCATAATATTAAAGTCGTAACCAAGAGCTTTGATCGAGATAAAAGTAAGTCCCAGTGTAATTGGAATTGTCAGCAAAATTACGCCGCTGGCCTTTAGTGAACGCAGGAAAATGGTGGCTACCACAATAGCCAGTAACAAACCGATCCACAACACATCGATGATGCTTCGGATGCTGTCATGCACAAATTCTGACTGGTTGTAATAAGGTTCCAGCCTTACGCCTTCAGGAAGCAGTTTACCCAATTCTTCCACCTGCGCGGAAACGGCGTCCGACACTTCGATGAGGTTGGCATCAGGTTGTTTTAACACGGCCACCAGCGGAACATCGTTCCCGTCTGCTTTAATTTTTACATACTCGGTTTGTTCGGCGATTTCAACAGTGGCAATATCGGAAACTTTGATTTTCCGCGCCGCATCGTTGCTTAGCACCAGGTTTTTAAGCTGATCGATGTTACGGATGGTGGCATCGGTAACCGTCAGGTAGAGCCGGTTGTAATCGATGGTGTAGCCGTTGGATTCGATAAAATCAGTTTGCTGAAACGCATTCTCAATATCCTGCGGACTGATGCGTAGCAGACTCATTTTTTCCTGGTTCAGAATCACCCGGTATTCCTTGTTTTTTCCGCCAATCACTTCCACTGCTGCTACGCCGCTCACACGCGAGAGATAGGGTTTCACCAGGTATTCGGCAATCATCTTCAGCTCAATCGGGTTTTTGTTGTCCGACTGGAGTGAATAACCCATTACCGGAAGGATGGAAGGGTTCATTTTTTCGATGGTGATATCCACTCCGGGAGGAAGCGAATTTTTTATCTGATTGATTCTCGATTCCAGTTGTTGTTTGGCCAGGTCGACATCTGCCCCCCATTCCATAAACGCCGATATTTCGCAGGAACCCAGACTGGTGGCACTGCGAATCATTGATAATTTCTCCACCCGTTTAATGGCATTCTCCAATGGTTTGGTCACGGTAACCATCATCTTGTCCACCGGTTGCTCTCCGTTATCGGCAATCACCTTAATTTTCGGAAAAGTAACATCGGGAAACATCGATGTTTTCAGGCTTTGATAAGCAAAACCACCTCCAATCAGAATCAATACGAGAATGACCGAAATGGGGCTTTTAAACTTTACAAACAATTCTTTCATGGCTAACGAACTATGGTTACAAGGCTGCTGTCTTCCAGTCCGTAGCCTCCTTCAAGAATAATGATATCATCACCGCCAAGTCCCGCAGAAACAATCTCCACCAGGCTGTCGGTTTTAATCCCTGTTTCCACAGGAACTTTTACAGCGATGCTGTCGTTCAGCACTTTCATCACCCAGAATTCGTTCTGGGTTTCGTTGGTCAGCAAAGCTTTTTTAGGCAATAAAAGAGATTCGGCAGCATTGTCCTGTAAAAACGAAACTGTCAGGTTCATGTTCTCGGGCCAGGTGTGCGATCCGGTAGGTTTTACCAACACTTCCTGCGTTTGCGAACTTTCATCGACAAACGGACGAATGCTGACTACTGTCCCCTGGCTTATGCTATTGTCGGGAAGTTGCAGGCTGCATTTTGTCCCGGGTTTTATCATGTTGTGGTATTCAAAGGGCACATTTACCCGAACCAGCAAATCTTTCAGATCGGCAATGGTACACAGAACGCTGCCTTCGGTTACAAAGGCCCCGGTTCCAAGCAGAATCGGTTCACTGATAATACCGGAGGTGGTGGCTTTCACGTTTATTCTGCCAAATTCAGCTATTTCACTGGCATTCCCCGACTGTTCCATCGCCTTATTCTCCGGGGTCTGAATTTCAAACAAAACCTGTCCTGCCTCCACTTTATCCCCAAACTGAACTTTCACCGCAGTGATGTAACCGGAAATGGGGGCCGGTTCCTGATTCTTTTTGTACAATACAGTTTTTCCGTTTAAAGTCAGGTAGCTTTCAATGTTTCCGTATTCGGGCTTTGTTACAGAAACGGCGGCTTTTGCGACAATCGACTCATCGGCGTTTTCTGCAGGTTTATTTTTACACGCGTTGACCGCAAACAAGCAGGCGATCAGAATAATTATCGTATAACTCTTCATGGTTTGTTGTTTAGTAATTCCAGTAGTTGTATGCATTAATAACCATCTGTTTTTCCATTTCGAACAGCAGGCGTTCCTGCTTTTTCTCTGAAATATCTTTTAACAGGTAACTGTAATCCATTACCGAAAGAGTGCCCTGGCCAAGCTGACTTTTGTACATGCTCAGCAACTGGTCATATTGTTCCAGCTGATTGTCGGCCAGCTGGATTCTTTTGTCCAGCGAACGCAGTTTGTTGAGCGTAAAATTCTTTTGTATCTCCGTCTGAATCATGGTTTGCTGCTTGTTAAACTGAATGTTTTCGAGGTTGATCATCGATTTTTCAAATTCTGTTTTTCGCTGCTGCCCATCGAAAAGTGTGAGGCTGAAGGTGGCGCCGGTGCTAAAGCCAAAACGGTTAAAAGCAGGTAAATGAACCGCGTTCATCCCGGCATTGGCAAACAGGTTCACCTGCGGCTGGTATTTTAATTCGCTGATGTTACGGTCGGCAATAATAGCCAGACTATCAAGATAAAACGAAGTCAGAAACCGTGAGTTGCTTATTTCTTCGCGGTTCAGACTAAATTCCACGGGTTCTATTTCGGTATCAGCACCTTCGTTAATGCCACACAGCAAATTCAGGTTGTAAATATTGTCGCGGTATTCTGCCTGAAAAGTTTCGTATGCCTGCTCGTAATTCTGGCGGGCAATCTCCAGCAGTTTCAAATCGCTTTGTTTGTAAATGGCATTCCGAACCAGCTCCTTCATAATCGAGATTTCATTGCTAACTTCCTGTGCAAGTTCCTTGTTGTTACTTGCTTGCCGTGTGCTTTTTAAACACAACAAATACTGGTGTTTTACCGCGTTCTCCAGTTCATGTTCAGTAAGTTGAATGTTGTTATCGTGAATTTGTTGCTGAATTTCTGCCTTGCTGTTGTAAGTATCGATCTTCCGGCCATTAAATATTCCCTGGTTTACTGAAACAACTCCCTGGTACTGGCCTCCGTCGGTGACGGCCAGGTCATAACCCGTATAATCAATTGCATCTTTGGTAACCAGCTGAAATTTCCCCGAACCGCCATCGTTCGAAATGATGGGTGCGAACAAAACACTGGCATCCACGGTGACTTCGGGTTTCGAGTAAATCTTCCGGATTTGTTCCATGTCGAGCCGAACCAGTTGCTTTTCATTCCGGTTTTGATGAATGAAAGTACTGTTTGCCTTTGCCTGTTCGAGGTAGAAATCGAGGTTGTGCTGCTGTGCCGATGTTCCATAAGGAAAAGTGAAGGCAAAAAGCAAAACCGACAAAAAATATCGCTTCATGACACTATTGATTTTTCGCACTGATCATTTGTTAAGCAACATTAAAATAAGGGAAAAATAGTATTCAGTCTTCCCATTGCGTCATATTAAAAGCAAGAAAGCCCGATTCCATTGCGGGCTTCTTTTGGTGTGTATCCGGAAGAGAAACGAAAATTCTTAATCTTCATCATCCTCTTCTTCCACCTTTTTTACCTGGGCAATCGTTCCGTTGGGATTCACCTGGATTTCCAGCATTTCTTCTCCTTTTTCCAGGCCAATTTCATAACCCGAAAATCCCGGTTTTTGGATTTCTGCCACTTCATCAACATCGTAACCTGCATATTTTTCGCTGATGGCTTTGGACACTGCTGCCGGCAGGTCCCTTTTTTTGATTTCTTTTTCGGTTTCGAGCCAGGTGCCGGCGTTGTCGAACGAAGCAGACATTTCGCTGCCGTTCATTTTAAATTCGGCTTCCCATTCGTTTTCTTCTTCCTGATCCCATTTCACTTTGGTAGCTGCTGAAAATTTTGAGCTAAAATTATCTGTAACTGCTTTTGGTGGTGTTTGTGCACAGGCAAACAAACTCATTGCCAGAACCACCATAATTATTGCTGATTGTTTCATAATCTTATTCTTTTTATTGTTTAGCGAAAGATAAAAACAGAATCTAAAGAGATTTTAAAGTTTAGTAGGGGTCTTTAAATTGAAACAATTTCAAAACGATGTTGCTTTTCCGAAAAGCGGTAATGTATTTCAAGGTAGTTCAAATCACAAATTTTTTTGACAATCGCTAATCCCAAACCTACCGACTGACTGGATGGATCACCTTTGTAAAACCGGTTGAATAGTTTTTCAGGATTGGGGATCGCTTTTGTTCCTGAATTGCAGATCACCAGTTTTTGACGATTGATCTGAAGCTTTATTCTTCCACCTTTTGGTGTGTGATTAATGCTGTTCGAAAGTAAATTGTTGATTAGGATTTCAGCCAAAGCAAGTGGAATAGGAACAACTAAATCACCCTCTGAAACCGTTTCCAGCTTTAGGTTTTTAAGGGTAATGAGTTCTGAAAATTCTTCAAGTTTTTCTGTCGCTACCTGTGTTAAATTGGTTTGTTCATCCGATGCAAACTGGTTATTCTCAATTTTTCGAAGCAGGATCATGGCTTTATTCAGTCGTGATAAGCGGCGTACTGAAGCATAAATTCCGTTTAAAGTTTCCGTATGTTCTTTCAATGCCGGATCTTCAAGCAGGCCTTCCATGCGGGAACTGATTATTGCCAAAGGTGTTTGCAGCTCGTGTGAAACATCTTCAGAAAACTGTTTCTGATTTTGAAAATCGGAAATTATTTGAGAAGTTAATCCTGAAACAACGGTGTTTAACTGGTCGAATTCAAATATCCCTGTATTTTCAAATTCCAGTGCTTCTTCTGAAAGAACGGAAAATTGCCTGATTCGTTCGAGATTGGCAAAAAAAGGATGCCAGAGCGATTTTGCGAGTTTACGCGTTACCAGGAAAAGTATCAGCCATAATATTAGCATCCCCAGCAGGGTGACAATGGCCAGAGTTGCCAGAAGATCTTCAGACTCTATTTTTGATTTTCGAAGAATAATACGGTAATATTCTCCATTAATATTTTTTACCGTACGGATTTGACGGTAATCTTCGTATTCCTTTTCGCGTTCATTATAAATAAGGGTGTCGGAAAAGGTAATTGATTCAGTTTCGGGGCTGGTTTTTTCAACCACGGTGAGCGGATCAAAAAAAGCTGTTTCAGGGGCATGTTCCAGTTGTTCCTTCACCGAATCCAGGTTTTCTGTCAGTTTCTCGTCCAGTTGCCAGCTAACAATGTGCGAAAACGTAAAATAAATGAGGGTGCCAATAAACACCATCACAACAATCGACCACCCCAGATACCTGTTTGTCAGTTTGTTCAGCAGCTTCATTCGTCGGTAAATTTATAACCTATTCCGTAAACTGTTTTGATATAATCGTTTCCTCCATTCTTTACAACCTTTTTCCGCAGGTTGTTGATGTGCGTGTAAATGAAATCGAAATTATCGGCAAGGTCGATGTTGTCGCCCCAAAGGTGTTCAGCAATCGATTCGCGGGTTAGCAGCCTGTTTTTATTCGAAATAAAAAAAAGCAGTAATTCAAATTCCTTTTTTGTGAGATCCAGATTTTTCCCACTTACTTTTAAGGTACTTTGTTCGGGAAACAGTTCCATTTCATGAAAAATAACTGAGATGGCTCCTTCAAATTTTCTGCGTCTCAACACGGCTTTTACACGAGCATTCAATTCAGAAAGATGAAAGGGTTTGGTGAGGTAATCATCCGCCCCCAAATCAAGTCCGGTTAACTTATCGTCGAGCGAATTACGTGCAGAAATAATGATGATCCCGGTATCGTTGTTATGTTGTTTCAGGTTTTCGATCAGCTTTAGTCCGCTGCCTCCCGGAAGATTGATGTCAATGATAGCTACATCGTAATGATAAAGATCCAGCTTTTCATCTGCCTGGTTAAATTCGGAAGCTGTTTCACAGATGTAATTTTCCTTTTCGAGAAAGTTTTTTATCCCGATTAACAGTTCCGGCTCATCTTCAACAATCAGAATCTTCATGCTAGGCAAGTTACCCAAACTTTCTAAAGAGAATTTAAAGTTTTAAGGTTTTCCGGAAATTACCGTTTAAAATTTTTGAATAATTTCGTTATTACTGGACTGGAAGCTTACTGAATTTCAAAATCCAACCATCGCTGTACCTGTTAATTCGTTCGTGGAATCCGGGACCAATAACGACAAACCCTCCATCGGAGGTGTTAATGATTTTGCTTGCCTGGTCCAGCTTCATGTTCAGCGTTAATTCATCTACCACATTTCCCTTATTGTCTATTTCGAGTAGCCACGGCCCAATATTGCCTGTAAACGAAGTCAGTTTTGTTCCGGCCACGAGGAAATTACCATCGGGGCGAATTGTAATCGCATTCCCTCCTTCCGAACCTTCGCTATCGATGTTTTTTGTCCAAACTACTTTTCCGTCGTAACTGATTTTTTTTATTACTAAATCAAAATCGAAAACGGCATTTTCATCGTTGATGTCGTTCAGACAACTTCCTGCCCATCCTACCAGCACAAAACAACTATCGGGAGAACAACAAACGCATTCGGGCCATTCTTTACTTTTAGGTGCATCTATCCGATTCCTCCAAATTTCATTTCCGTTTTCATCGGTACGTATTATAAGTATGTCGCAGTCATTCAATGCTTTCCCGTTCACCTGTCCACTCAGTATAAAATCTTTGTTAGGCAGTTGTTTAACCGAAGTCAGGCATCCTTTCAATTCTTCAGAAAAGACATGTTCCCAAAGCAGATTTCCATTTTCATCCATCCTGGCCATCCAAAGATGGGGCGTTCTCGGGTCGCTACTCTTTGCTCCCGATACTACAAAGCCATTGTTGGGTAAAGCGGTAATATCATCGGCCTTGTAATAGTTTCCGTCATCAAGTGTTTTTTGCCATAAAATGTTACCATTTAAATCAGTACGGGAAAGTAACACTTTTGCAGTATCACCTGTGCCGGTTTTGCCAAGAACCAATATATCATCATTAGGGGAGCAGACTATTTTTTCAGGCTGATCAAAGCCTTGTGTACCAACTGTATTAGTCCACAATGTGTCGCCTTGCTGATTGTAGCGTAACAGCCAGATATCAGCAAACTTGTTTGCTCCGCATTCTCCCAATACAATCAAATCTCCGTTGTTGGCTTCGCATACGTCGGTAAAATAATCTTGTTTGGGATAATTTGAACGCTTTTCCCATTCCTGATTCCAGTTCTGAGAAAACGAATTGGTGAATAAAAGTACATTGAATACAAAGATTAGAAAGAGCGGTTTCATAGTTGTTTGTTTTTACAATTTTGGTTTTTGGCAGTGTATACGCAAAATTTGAAGAGAGGTTTAGTAAGAGAATACATGATAAAGACTTAATGTGGTAATCAATGTGTATTAATAACACATAGTTTGAAACTGTTGAGCTGAATATTAAATGATTATCTTTTTTTAAGATATAGATTAGTTAGCAATCCATGTTTGAATGGAACTTTTTTGTATCTTGGGATGCCAATTAACTAAGCCGGGTTATTCCATTAGTTTAACAGATATCAATAAATATTAATCACAGTATTAAAACTTAAATTATGGCTAAAGAATCAAATCAATTAAATCGAAGGAAGTTCTTGGGTCTGTCTGCACTGGGTTTATCCAGTTTGACCATACTTCCAAGTTGGACTATTGACGGAGTGAAGATTGCACCGAGCGATAGAGTAGTAATGGGTTTCATTGGCCTTGGTCAGCAAGGTATGAACGATTTTCTGAGTTTCTCATCTGTCCCTGGCGTACAGGTTGTTGCAGGCTGCGATGTGGATACAATGAAAACAGAACGTTTTAAAAGACGTGTAGAAGCGTGGCAGACTTCTCTGGGACTCGCTCCACGTTGCGACAAATACGAACGCTACGAAGATATTTTGGAACGGACTGATATCGATGCAGTAGAAGTTTGTACACCTGACCACTGGCATGCCCTGATGACTATTCATGCTTGCCAGGCTGGTAAAGACGTTTATGTACAAAAGCCTCTTTCTTTCACCATTACTGAAGCACAAAAAATTGTTCGTGTTGCAGGCGACACTAAACGTATTGTACAGGTAGGAAGCCAGCAACGTTCAAGCAAGGAATTCCAAAAAGCCATTGAACTGGTACAGGCCGGAGCCATCGGACATATTGATAAAGTATATGCCAAGGTTGGTGATCCGCCAAAACCGCTTGATCTTCCTGAAGAACCAATTCCAGGAAACCTGAATTTCAATTTATGGATGGGGCCATTGAACGATCCGAAAATTCATTATAATCCTGATCTTTGTCCACCTATCGATAGTCCTGAAGGAAGAGAAAAGTTATGGGGTGCATGGCGTTGGTATCTTGAAACCGGTAATGGTTTTACAGCTGACTGGGGTGCTCATATGTTCGATATTGCACAGGCTGCCATTGGTATGGATGGTTCAGGACCAAGTGAAATTATTCCAAAAGGATATAACGGTGCCGAATACCTGACTTACAAATACCAGACTGGTGTTGTGATGACAGAACAACCTTACCTCGAAGATATGCCTGGTGCACAGGGTATCAAATTTATTGGTGATGATGGTTGGATTGAAGTAGCTCGCGGATACCTGGCTTGCTCAAAATCTGAATTGATTCCGGACGAACTAAGAGGACGCCGTCCTAAAAACCTGACTCCTGAGGAGCGTAAGAAAATGTTCGAGGAAATGCAAAAAGCACAGAAAGAAGGAAAAGGAAGCTTCGAAATTAGTTCTCCACATATGGAAAACTTTATTGATTGTGTACGTTCCCGTCAAAAACCGATTGCAACTGTTGAAGTGGGTGCAAGCACTGCAATCACCTGCTGCTTAGGAAACATGGCAACTGAACTACAACGTCCGGTTAAATGGAATCCTGCAACACAAAGCTTTGGCGATGATATGGAAGCATGGCACCACCGTTTGTATAACTACAAATACCGTGGTTCTTATAAATTATAATCAAGCAACTTTTAAACCTTATGAATAAGAGAGATTTTTTAAAAAGCTTTGGAGCACTTACTGCCGGAGGAATGGTTGCAGGCGCTATTAGCCCTGCCTCTGCTTCAACAATGGTAGGTAGTTTGGCCTCGAAAAAAGATATCGGGTTACAGATTTATTCTGTAGGTCGCGAATTAAATGCTGATGTACCTAACGGGTTAAAAAAACTGGCCGGTTTTGGTTATACATGCATTGAATTAGCTGGTTATGGAAATCGGAAGATGGGTCAATATTCTGTAGAAGAATACCGAAAACTGGCTGATGACGCCGGATTGAAAATTACCAGCTCTCACGTAAATCCACCTACCCGGAATATTACCAAAGATAAGCTGGGCGAAATCGCTGATTTCTGGAAGCAAACCGTTGAAGATCATGTGAAATTTGGGGTAAAAACACTGGTTCAGCCAATGATGCCTCAGATGGAGACACATGATGATGTTGCCGTAGTTTGTGAATCATTTAATAAAGCTGGTGAAATTGCCAAGTCGGCTGGAATTAAGTTTGGTTATCACAACCACAACATGGAGTTTGGCCGTGTTGTAAAACCGGAAGACAAAGATAAGCCACGTAACCCATGGATGCCAGTAGGTGACGTTATTTACGATTTATTCCTGAACGGAACAGATCCCGACAAGGTATTCTTCGAAATGGATGTATACTGGACGGTGATGGGACAGGCTGATCCATTGGAATATTTTGCAAAATATGCCGGTCGTTTCCCTGTTTTGCATATTAAAGACCGTAAGGTTCTTGGTAAATCAGGCATGATGAATTTCGAAAACATATTTAATGCAGCCTATAAAAATGGTTTAGAAGGCTACTATGTTGAGCTGGAAGGTTTGAATGAAGGAGACAAAACACAATTCCAGGGCGTGAAGGAATGTTTTGACTATCTGAACGAAGCTTCTTTTGTGAAATAAGAATTGCTGACTATAAAAATAGAAGGGTGTACAAAATGTGCACCCTTTTTTTATTACTGACAAACACCCTTTTCCCTTGTTTATACGGTATCTTACATTCCGGGAATCCGCGGAATTCGTTTCATTTTCGAATTTTTAAAATAGAAACCCCATCCTTTTTTTAACCAGTGGCCAACCAGCGGAAGCATAATCATCGATTCTTTTTTTGCCGTTCGTGAAACCCAGGCGGCTCCATTGCCGGAGTCCATAACACAGATGATGCTTACTTTATCGATATAACTTTTGGTTTTTCCAGATCCGGTAATTTGCTGGTGTGCGTTGTATGCTGCAACATCGGCCATAATTTCGGCCATATGTCCCTGTTTAGCACCCCAGGCAGGGCCAAGCAATTCAGCCGAGTCACCAATGGCATATATTTCAGGAAAACCTTCCACCTGGCAAGTCGGTAAAGTTTTTACAAATCCGGCATCGCTGAGGGGTAGTCCGGAGTTCTGAAGTACCGGGTGACCGCTTCCTCCTGCAATAAAAATAATCAGGTCGCTTTCCAGTTTTTTACCGTCCTCAAACAATATTTCATTTTTTGTAAAACCTGTGATTTTAGTTCCGACATGATCCTTGATTCGGTAATATTTATAGAATTTAGAAAGATTTTTTACTGCATTGGCGCCCATTCTTTTACCTGGTTCGGGCATGGGAGCAAAAAAGTTCAATTCGAAATTTTTGGAGAGACCTTTCTTCTTTAAATAAGTGCTGATATTAAAAAGCATTTCAAAGGCAGGGCCGCCACGCACAGCTGATCCTTTTGGATCTTTCGGGTTGCCCCCAAAACCAACTGAAATTGTTCCTTTTCCGGCTTTCACCAGTTTATCTAATTCTTCTTTAATACTAATCGATTGTTCCGGTTTACCGCAAATCGACAAAGTATTTTCCGCACCTTTCATATTTACTTTGCCCATGCCCAGGGCAATAAACAGGTAGTCGTATGATTCTTCACCGTTTCTGAGATGAACGGTTTTATTCTTTATATCAATGCTTTCAACACTGTCAATGATCAGGTTAAAACCATGCTTTTTCTGAAGATCGGTGAGTGGTAATTTGCTTTTTTCAAAACTGATCCCATTCACCGGAATCCAGATTGATATTGGATAGATAAACAAATAATCCCTGTCGGAGATCAAAGTAACGTTGTATCCTTTTTCACGAAGTTTGATGGCGGCCTCCACTCCGGCAAATCCGCCTCCCAGTATTAAAAAATGTTTCATACGATGTATTTCCATTTATCAAAAACAAAGATACTGGTACACCGCGGATACGACAATTTTAGCCGATACAATTAAAATGGAGACAAGAGTGAAATTTGACAGTAAAAAAGTTATCAAATGATAATGTCGTGAGGATTAAGGAGAAGAGGGATTCCATCTCGTTAGAAGATGGAATCCTTTTTAACAGTTAATAGACGTTTATTAATCTTGTTTTTTATTTATACCGATCGTAGTGGCAGCAACCTGGAAGTTTATCGTAAACTGCATCATCAGCTTTGTGATTTGGAGTGTCATGCCCCACTTTTGCCACTGCAATCTCAATTTTATCGGCCGACGTTTTGGCATCGTCGAAAGTAACTTCAAGAATTTTGGTGTCTTTGTTCCAGTCTGCTTTTGAAACACCATCTACTGCCTTCACGGCTTTTTCGATGCGGCTTTCACACATGCCACAGTTTCCTTTTACGTTAATTTTTTCGGTTTTATTTCCTGCAAAAACGGTAAATGCGCCCAGCATAAAAAGGGCTACTAAACTCAAAACTTTTGTTTTCATCT
>DAOPJR010000043.1:24090-27637 GCA_035399765.1 Draconibacterium sp.
TTTCATCTTGTGATTTTTAAATGGTTAATAAAAAATTTAAGTTGTATTTTAATCAGTCTCATACTATCTTTTTCTTAATCGCAATGCATTGGTAATCACCGAAACAGAGCTAAAACTCATGGCTGTAGCTGCAATTAACGGGCTCAAAAGAACGCCGAAAAAAGGGAACAGTATTCCTGCCGCAACAGGCACTCCCAATGAGTTGTACACAAAGGCAAAAAATAAGTTCTGCTTGATGTTGCGCATCACTTTATGGCTTAATTCGCGCGCCCTGACAATGCCATTCAGGTCGCCTTTAACGAGTGTAATTTCGGCGCTTTGCATGGCAATATCAGTTCCGGTTCCCATGGCAATCCCGATGTTGGCTTGTGTCAGTGCAGGGGCATCATTAATGCCGTCGCCGGCCATGGCAACTACGTATCCCTGTTCCTGTAGTTCTTTTACTTTTTTGTATTTATCGTCGGGGAGGCAATCGGCCACAAACCCGTCGAGGTGGAGCTCGTCGGACACTGCTTTGGCAGTATACTTATTGTCGCCGGTGAGCATGTGTACTTTTACCCCCATTTTCTGCAATTCACGAATGGCTTTTGCCGATGTGGGCTTAATAGTGTCGGCGACACTAACTATTCCTTCCACTGTATTCCCGGCAATCAGGTACATAACCGTCTGCCCGGTAGATTGCCACTCCTGTACTTCTTTTTGGGCTTCCCCGTTAATACTGGCACCAAAATCTTCGAGTAAGCGATGGTTTCCCAATCCAATTTTTTGTTTCTGATAAATTGCCTGCACACCTTTCCCTGTTACTGATTCAAAATCATTTAGTTTTTCTGGTTGAATATTTTTTGCTTTTGCACCTTTTACAATGGCATCGGCAATAGGGTGTTCGCTGTTGGCATCGATGGAAGCGGCCAGTTTGAGAACCTCTTCATTGCTCATTTTACCAAACGATTTATAATTTTTCAGCGAAGGTTTTCCTTCTGTGATCGTTCCGGTTTTATCGATGATCAGTGTGTCTACTTTATTCATTTCTTCAATGGCGCGGGCATCTTTAACGAGTACCCCCGACTGTGCCATTCGTCCGGAACCCACCATGATCGACATGGGCGTTGCCAGTCCCAAAGCACACGGACAGGCGACAATCAACACGGCGATAGCATTTACAAAGGCATAAACATAAGCCGGTTCCGGTCCCCATATTGCCCATACGATAAATGTAAGAATGGCGATGCTAACGACGATCTGCACAAAGTATTTGGCTACCACATCGGCCATTTTTTGGATGGGTGCTCGTGAGCGACTGGCCTCATTTACCATTTCCACAATTTGAGAGAGTAGCGTGTCAGCCCCCACTTTCTCAGCTTTCATTTCAAAAGCTGTTTTCCCGTTAATGGTTCCGCCAGTTACTTTATCGTTCATCGATTTATCGACAGGAATAGGTTCCCCGGTAATCATGCTTTCATCAATCACTGCGCTACCTTCGGTAATTACTCCGTCAACCGGCACCTTTTCTCCCGGTTTTACTTTCAGTAGGTCACCTGTTTTTACTTCTTCCAGCGGAATCTCCACCTCTTCCCTGTTACGGATTACTCTTGCTACGGGCGGTACCAAACCAAGCAGTGCTTTTATGGCATCGTTGGTTTTGCTATGCGCACGTAATTCAAGAACCTGCCCGAGCAATACCAGTGTTAAAATAACCGCTGCTGCTTCAAAATAAACGTGGACATTTCCCTGGGTATCTTTAAACTGGGCCGGAAATACACCCGGTATCAGCATGGCCAATACACTAAAAATGTAAGCCGCTCCCACTCCGATGGAAATCAGGGTCCACATATTCGGACTACGGCGTCGGATGGAACTCCATCCTCGTTTGAAAAAGTCCCAACCAGCATAAAAAACCACCGGCGAAGCCAAAGCAAATTCAACCCAGCCCCATACTTTTTTTGAAGCAACATCTTCAAGGTTTAATCCAAACATATCAGACATGGCGATAATAAAAACAGGAACGCTTAAAGCCACTGCCAGCCAGAATTTCCGAAGCATTTTTTTATAAGCCTTTTCTTCTTCACTGACCACTTCTCCTTTTTCAGGAACCAAATCCATCCCACATTTCGGACAGCTTCCGGGATGGTCCTGTTTTACTTCCGGATGCATCGGGCAACTGTAGATGGTTTTATTGCTTCCTGACGATTGGCTTTCTTCTTTTAAGAGGTGCATTCCGCACACCGGGCAGTCGCCGGGTTCGTCATACATTTTATCACCTTCGCAACGCATGGGACAGAAATATTTCCCTTTATTATTTGAACTACCAGCGTCTGAATGTTGATGTTCGTGATGATGGTGATGCCCGTTGTGTTTTTGCGATAGTTCACTCACCGGGATCAAATGCATATTACAAACCGGGCAATCGCCTGGCTCATCGTATGTTTTATCGCCCTCACATTTCATGGGGCAGTAATATTTTTTTTCTTTTTCTTCTGAATGATTGTGGTGTTTGTGATGATGTGAATGTTGATGATTTTCTATACTACGACCAGCCTGATGCCCTTTCCGGTTTTCTCCTTCCAATTCTTCGGTTGGAATGAGGTGCATGTTGCACACCGGGCAGTCACCAGGTTGGTTGTAACTTTTATCCCCTTCACATTTCATCGGGCAAACGTATTTTTTTACTGTGGTCATATCGCAGTTTTTTGTCTGTTCGCGATTAAATTAGGAGAGAACGTGTTTTTTTTCTTCAAACTCTTCTTTGTTTATCTCACCCCGGGCATATCTTTCTTTCAATATGTCGAGAGCGGATTTTTTATCTCTGTCTGCTGAGCTGTAATGAGTTCTGTCGAAACTGCCAAAAGCAGCCCAAATCAATACTATGGTAATAATTATTCCGAGTACCCAGGCGAAGCCCATTCCCCAGCCCATTCCATGAATTCCATTCATTCCGTATCCATATAATCCGTACATCATGACGTGCCTCCTTTTCTTACTTTAATTGTTCATGTTCGATACTTGTAATTTTTTTAACTTCCTGAGAACATATGGTGCATCATCCCATATCCATCGTTGTAACCGGTCATTCCTGTTGTATCGTTCTGATTGTAATCGCGTATTGCGCGTTTCATTAGTCGCGGATGACTGGCCATAATTTTTGCCATATGGTTCACAAAGGTCGAATCCTGACCGTAAGTATTCATCATGTTGTTCATAAATCCGCGCATCATAGCCGGGTTATTCATCATTTGATTCATCATCGGACCGTAGCCCGTTGTTGAATTATCAGTACTGTTGTTGGCGGCACCCATCATAGAGTTGTGCCCCATCATCTGGTAATTGTTATTTGTACCGTTGCTTTGCATGCTGTGGTATTTCTGGTTCCACATCATCATGGCTTGCTGGTTGCCATGCATGGCATTCATAAAGTCTGTCATCAACTCACGGTTATTCAGGATCTGATTGAAGACCTCTTTTCGTGTGTTCTGATTTTGCAGAACCTGCTCCACTTTATCATCCTGTTTAAAGCTGCTGAATGTTAGGAATGTCATCATTGTAATTAATA
>DAOPJR010000043.1:27737-29745 GCA_035399765.1 Draconibacterium sp.
CAACGATTTGCGCTTTGCTTCTCCCAGTTTTTTGAAATAGGAAGGCGTAAATCCGGTAACTTTTTTAAACTGGCCGGATAAATGAGCGACACTGCTGTAACCAAGTTGCCAGGCAATTTCACTCAAGTTTTTTTCGTCGTACACCAGCAATTCTTTCACCCGTTCAATTTTCAGGTTAATCAGGTGTTTCTCGATGGTGGTGCCTTCTACCGACGAAAAGAGCGTACTCAGGTATGGGTAATCCAGGTTCAGTTTGCTGGTGAGGTAGTCTGAAAAGTTCATTTCATTTTCACCGTTGTGCTGATATACATAATCGATGGAAATGGTCTTGATTTCTTCAATAATCCGGCTTTTTGAATCGTGAATGATTTCGAAACCCACTTTTTTTAACTTCCCGCTGATACGCTCCAGTGTTTCAGATTCAATTTCTTTTGAAGTTTTTACCTTGCCTAATTGAATGTGTTCAACTTTGATTCCTTCGTCATCGAATATTTGCGAAACCGCCATGATACAGCGATTGCAAACCATATTTTTGATGTTGATTTCCATTTAAATTGTATCGTTTTTTCTACATAATAATCAAGAGAGCAGTACCCACAAAACTCCTCCATAAATCCTCTTTCTACTTTTTGTGGATACTGTTTTCTCCTTCAACGTGTATTATTTTTCCTTCTCAGGACAATTTGTTACTTCCTGTATTCTGCAACCTGTACACCCGCCGGTTTTATTAAGGTTCCCATCATCAAGCGAACAGGAATGATAGGTGAAAGTTGCATCTTTATCAAACAGTAGTTTAACGCCAAGTGATAACATGGTAAACGCCACCAGAATAATTGTTACGATCAAAATTTTCAAAAACATAACTTACTCCTTTCTTATTTCACGAGTATTTCGAAATGCGCTATTTCGAGAAACTTACATTCTACTAATCTCTATCAATAAATTTACCAAACGGCTGATAATTAATGTTATATTATTTTAAAAATGGTTTACAAAGTTTATTGATTTCTATTTCAAGGAATTGAAAAACCAGTTACTATTTTAGAGTCTCCTTTGTTTCTCCGCAACTTAACATCATATCTCCGAAATAAGGATTCCGGATTTCTTCTACGTCGCTAAACCAGTATGCTCCCTGGTCGTCAAAAGCCATCGGGCAGTACTGGTAGTAAGCGGTGTCGTTGGCCAGGCCAAACATCTTCAGACTTTTATAAAAAGCGTTGTTGAAATCTGAAAAGGCCTGACGTTGTTTTTCAATATCCTCTTCTGACTGAATCGTTTCAATAGACTTGTTTAATACATTTAACTGGTCCATCCATGCCATGTGAGCGTCGTCTTTTAAGAGTTTCATATTAACTTTCTGAATGGCTGATTCCAGTTTTTTTGCTTCTTCTCCCACTTTTGCAGGATCGGACTCCACAAAAGCATCTTTCATTTTAAGGTAATTTTTATAAACAGCAGTTAGCTGAGCTTTGAACTTCGGATCAGCTTCAACTCTTTCAACTTTTGTTTCCGAATTGGGCATTGCTTCCCCACCCATTTCCATTCCATCATGGTTGTGTCCGGTCGACATTTTTTCGCCGGCAGGGTTCATCATGCTTGTTTTTCCTGCCAATTGCGCGGCGGCATCCACGCTAAATGCACCGTTGGTTACAATTTCCTCTCCTTCCTGTAAACCTTCGACAACTACGTAAGTATCTTTTGTTGCAGCCCCCAGCGTTATTTCCCGCATTTTGAAAGTTGGGCTTTCAGCACCCGGAACTTTTACATAAACCACCGAGCGTGTTCCGGTCCACAATACAGCGGATTGCGGAATGGTCAGGTGGTTGCTGCTGTTTTTCAGGTTAGAATGAATAATGCCGTTAATAAACATTTCAGGTTTTAACTGCTGGTTGGCGTTGTCAAGTTCCACGCGAACCCGCGCTGTCCGTTTTAACGGGTCGATTACCGGGTCGATAAAGGTGATTTTACCAGTGAAAGTTTTTCCGGGAACCGATTGTGTGGTAAAATC
>DAOPJR010000044.1:0-29713 GCA_035399765.1 Draconibacterium sp.
GATCCTAAAAAAAGGAATTTCTGGCACTATAAAAACGTAAGCCTTTTCAAACCTAATTTTAAAGAATTTGTGGAAGGTTTGGGGAAACCACTCGCTAAAGACGACTTGGAGGCCATTAAGGCAAGTGCCGATGAGTTTAAAAAACAACAGAATCTCAAACTAATATTCATTACACTTTCCGAACTGGGAGTTTTCATTAGTAACGGTGTTAAAGAGCAGTATTATCCTGTTGTTATTCGCGACATTGCGGATGTCTCAGGCGCTGGCGACACGGTGATTGCAGTTGCTAGTCTGGCTATGGCTGCTGGTCTTACACCAAAAACCATGGCGCTGATGTCGAACCTGGCTGGCGGACTGGTCTGCGAAAAGGTTGGTGTTGTTCCGATTGATATGGAGCAACTCAAAAAGGAGATGAAATCAAGCAAGTTTTAAGTCAGTTATTCACGAATCAATCGTTAATATCAACCTGATAACCCGTTAATAAAAAAAACGGGAGGTTAGAGGTAAATTATTACCTTTGAAACCACTCGAAAAAGTAAAAAGACGCTTAGATGGGAAAAATAATTTCACTGGCAAATCAAAAAGGAGGAGTAGGAAAAACAACTACCACCATTAACCTGGCAGCGAGTTTGGCGGTATTGGAGAAAAAAGTACTGGTGATCGATGCCGATCCGCAGGCAAATGCTACCTCGGGTTTGGGTTTTGATGTGAGTAAGGTGCAGTCGAGTATTTACGAATGTATTATAGATGATATCGAAGCTTCAAAAGTAACGCTGAAAACGCAGATTGAAAACCTTGACCTGATTCCGTCGCACATCGATTTGGTGGGCGCTGAAATAGAAATGCTGAATATGCCAAATCGGGAGAAAGTACTGAAAACAGCCATCGACCAGCTAAAAAAGAGTTATGATTTTATTTTTATCGATTGTTCTCCTTCACTTGGTTTGATCACTGTGAACGCACTGACAGCTTCAGACTCTGTGATTATTCCGGTCCAATGTGAATATTTTGCGTTGGAAGGATTGGGAAAACTGTTAAATACGATCAAGATTATTCAAAGCCGGTTAAATCCGGGTTTATCAATCGAAGGCTTCCTGCTGACTATGTTCGACGGGCGTTTGAACCTTTCGAACCAGGTTTATGAAGAAGTAAAGCATCATTTTCAGGAAATGGTTTTCGAAACGGTTATTCAGCGAAATGTAAAACTCAGCGAGGCGCCTAGCTACGGGAAACCAGTGGTTTTATACGATGCAAGTTCACGGGGTGCGATCAATCATATGAACCTGGCCCGAGAATTATTGCAGCGTAATGAAATGACCCAAATGTCGAAAGACAGAAATGTAGTAATCAACTAAGAAAAGAGTTATGATGGTGAAACGAAACGCACTTGGAAGAGGACTTGGCGCATTGATTGACGATGCAGAAAAACAAAGTGCTGGTATCAGCGAAGTTGAACTCAGCAAAATAGAAGCAAATCCATTTCAGCCACGAACCAAGTTCGATGAAGAATCGTTGCAGGAACTGGCGGCATCCATCAAGGAATTGGGTTTGATTCAGCCAATAACCTTAAGAAAAACCGGTGACGAGAAATACCAGATTATTGCGGGGGAGCGTCGTTTCAGGGCTTCACAGCTGGCGGGATTAACAAGTATCCCGGCTTATGTGCGAAAAGCCAAAGACGACGGGATGCTCGAAATGGCACTGGTGGAAAATATTCAACGCGAAGACCTTGATTCCATCGAGATTGCATTGAGTTACCAGCGCTTGATTGAAGAACTGGAATATACCCAGGAAGAGCTCAGCTCGCGGGTTGGAAAAAAACGTTCGACCATTGCCAACTACCTCCGTCTGCTCAAATTGCCTGCTGTTATTCAAAAAGGTTTGATGGAGAAACTGATTTCGATGGGACATGCCCGTGCCATCATCAATATTGAAGATGATGATACGCAAATTATGATCTACGAACAGATAGTGAAACATGGTTTTTCGGTTCGCAAGGTGGAAGAGATCGTTCGGAACCTGAATAGTGCTGATCAAAAGGAAACAGTCAAAGAAAATAGAGTTAAACTTCCGAAAGAATACGAGGGAGTTAAAAAACAACTCGACCAGATTTTCAGTGCCCATATCGATTTGTCGATGAACGAAAAAGGTAAAGGAAAAATCACCATTCCTTTTAAATCGGAAAAGGACCTGGAGCGAATTGTTAAAATAATTGAAAATCAAAAATAAACGTATACTTTCACCGCATAACTTGGCGTATTTTCTATTTTTGCCCAAAATTCAGGGTGTGAGAAGCAGAATATTTTTATTAAGAACCGGTTTCATTTTACCACTTTTTCTTATTTGTTTTTCAGCTTTCAGTCAGAATCTGGTGGTTGATTCTACTAAAGTTATGGAATTAAACAAACAGGAAGAGGAAAAGGTACATTCACCCCACAAAGCCTCTCTGTATTCTGCCATATTACCCGGACTCGGGCAGGCTTATAATAAGAAATACTGGAAAATCCCGCTTATTTATGCAGGTTTTGGTGCTTTGGGTTATTCCATTCACTGGAATAACAAAAATTACCAAACCATGAAACTTGCTTATTCCGATTTTACAGATAAAAATCCCGAAACGAATTCATATCTTGATTTGGCGGGGGCAGAATATTATGATTTTTCAATTGCAAGTGATAGTATAAATTTTAAAACGGCCCTGGGGAGACAACAGGACTATTTCAGGAGAAACCGTGATTTACTGGTAATTACAACTTTTTTGTTTTACGGGCTGAATATTATTGACGCCAGTGTTGACGCGCATTTCTTCGATTTTGATATCAGTGAAGACTTGTCGTTTAACTGGCAACCAATGATGTATTATTATAACGACGAAACCATTTATGGTATTCGATGGACACTTACATTTTGATAATAAGATAAACATGAAACGCCTTTTTCTATATATCGCCTTTTTATTGAGTGCAGCAGCACTTCAAGCGCAAACCACCGATTCGATGATGGTTGAGTTGGAAATGATCGACTCAACTCTCAATGATACCACTTTGTTGGATGATTCCTTATTAATGGATGATGAGACACAACTGGATGATGACCTGAATATGATATTCAGTAGCGATATGGATAGTTTGTTTCAGTCGTGGGAAATCCGCAACCGTTTTAATTTCGACAGCTCGGAAGTGAATTTTGGATATTATCCGACCAATATTCCTGATTCAGTTTATATCCAACGGCTTCAAAATATTGAACAGGTGGTGGATCTGAATTACAACCAGGTGGTTAAAAGGTATATCCAGATGTACACCGAAAAGAAGCGCGAACTGGTGGAGGTGATGTTGGGTTTATCGGCCTATTATTTTCCGATTTTTGAAACTACTCTCGATAAATACGATATGCCGCTCGAACTGAAATACATGGCCATTATTGAGTCGGCGTTGAATCCGGTTGCCCGGTCGAGGGTGGGGGCCAATGGTTTGTGGCAGTTTATGTACGGCACGGCAAAAAACATGAAACTGGAGATTACCAGTTTTGTGGATGAACGCCGCGACCCTGTGAAATCAACCGATGCTGCAGCCCGTTACATGAAAATGCTTTACGATGTTTATGGCGACTGGCAGTTGGCTGTTGCTGCCTACAATTGCGGCCCGGGAAATGTGAACCGTGCCATCCGTCGTTCGGGCGGAAAAACCAATTACTGGGAGATTTACTACCGCCTTCCGCGCGAAACGCGTGGTTATGTTCCGGCTTTTATTGCTGCTATGTACACCTTTGAGTATTACAACGAGCATAATCTGGTACCGCGTTATCCCGAGATTCCGCTTTCTGTTGATACAGTAATGGTTAGCGATTATCTGCATTTCGACCAGCTGGCTGCCAGCTTGGGTATCGATAAGGAAGAAATTCGTGCTCTGAACCCGATGTTTCGCCGCGATGTGATACCGGCAAAAGAAACTAAACAATATCCGCTTGTACTCCCTGCTGATAAAATGCTCGATTTTGTTGTGAAAGATACAGCTGTTTTTGCGTATGAACGCGAAAAGTATTTCCCGAATAACACCCTTGCTGATCCGACAACCAGCAGCAGCGGCTATTTTGTGCCGGTTGATATTAAAGGAAAAGAGAAAGTGGTGTACACGGTAAAAGCCGGGGATAATGTTGGATTCATTTCAACATGGTTTCATGTTCGGGCTTCTGATCTGCGTTACTGGAACGATATTCACCGCGATATTATTCGTGTGGGACAGAAACTGGCTGTTTATGTTCCCGAAGGCCAGAAAGACAAGTATTCGAAACTGAATTCAATGAGTTTTGCTGATAAACAGGCATCGGTTGGGAAATCGGTGAAAGCTGCTGAACCAAAGAAAGCCGAACCGGTGGATCCAAACTATGTGTACCACACTGTTCAACGCGGAGATACGATCTGGGATATTGCAAAGAAATACGCCGGCATCACTTCCGACGATATTATGAAACTTAACAACCTGAGCAATGACCGTGGATTGTATGTTGGACAAAAATTAAAGATTAGGAGAAAAGGCTAATTTTGATTATTGAATATTCAGCCTTTTCTGAAGTGCTTTTACTTCGTTCTCCAGGCTGCTTTTCTTTTTAATGGCTTTTGAAAGGGCCAACGCATCGCGTACGGCTTCTTTATCGTAGGTTTCCAGAATGATATAGTAATATTCTTTCCCCAGGAATACAGCTTTCAGATTTCGGTCGACATGTTGGGCAATAAACTCGATCACACCGTTGTCTTTGCCATTCCGGTATGAAACTTTTTCCCATTTCGTTTCCATAAAATCGCTGTGGTGATTGTCGACAGTCCCCAAAGGTATGCTGTCGGTTCTAGCATCTTCTCCCTGGTCGTACACTCTTATCCCGTAGTGGTTCAGCCAGTGGTCGCCATAATAGTTACTGCTTATATAAAGATCCCCACGTTCGTCGAGATGAACCTGGATGTATGAGCGGTCCCAGGCGCGTTGAAAGGTTTGGCGTTTAGGAATGTACTGCATGTATCGATCAAATTCTGTTTTCTCGGTTTCAAAATTCTTTTCCAGTTCTGCGATCTGAACTTTCATTGAATCGATCTCTGATTCCTCACGTTGCAACACGTCAAAACGAACCTGTTTCGAAATATTTTCTGCCGCATTAATTGAGTAAGCTGCTTCGGGATACAATTTGGCAATACTGTCCATTTTCAATAGCGCAGCTGTGGTATCCTGGTTTTGAAGCAGTGCTTTTGCCTGGTCGAGTTTAACACGCGCCTTGTCTTCCTGCGATGGTCCGCAAGCCGCAAACAACACAATCAACGAGAGTATAATATATGGAATTGACTTCTTCATGCCTTCATTTTTAGCAAAAATAGTATTTTAGCCTGAGTTGGGCGAACCAAACCAACAATTAAAACCAGAAAGATGAATACCAATTCAGTACGTTTCTTCAATGAGCATCCGGTTCCCAAACCGGACAATGGAGCAGAACTGATTATCGCAGTCTGGAAACCGGCTAACGCTGAAAATATAGGAAAGATCATCCGATTGGGACATAATGTTGGAGCATCCAAAGTTTTGTTTATCCGGGGGGACGAGGAGCATCGAATGGCGAAAATCAAAAAAACAGCCGGTTTTTCATTCGATCAGATGAACTGGGGTTTCATAAGCGAAGATGAATTTGTCAGGGAGTATTTACCACATTATTCGTTAACCGTTTTGGAAACCTGCGACGGCGCCACCAATATTTTTACCAGTTTTTTAAACACAAAAACTATTTTATTGGGAGGCAGCGAATCGCATGGAATTCCGGCACACATCATTCAAAAAAGCACATCGCGAGTTTTTATCCCGACCCCAGGCGACTCCAAATCGCTGAACATTTCAAACGCACTATCGGTAGCGGCATTCGAATGGTTACGCCAAACCATATATTCCGAATAATTACTTACTGTTACTTTAAGATTAATTGAATTGAATAATTCTCCGGCTTTCATAGATTTTTTCTAAATTAGCCACAAATCAACGCGCCATGATCACCTTAACCCAATTGGAATACATTGTGGCGGTGGATACGCACCGTCATTTTGGGAAAGCTGCTGAAGCTTGTTTCATCACGCAGCCGACTCTTTCCATGCAAATTAAGAAGCTCGAAGAAGATATGGAGATCATTATCTTCGACCGTAGCAAACAACCGCTCATTCCTACTGATGTTGGGGCACGAATTATTGAACAGGCCCGTGTAGTATTGAAACAGGCTGAAGAAATTACCAACATTGTAAAAGACCATAAGAACCAGGTTTCAGGAATGTTGCGCATCGGGATTATTCCTACGCTGGCGCCTTATTTGTTACCCATTTTTATTGGAGCCTATAAAAAGAAATACCCGAATATTTTTATTAAAGTTACTGAGGCAACCACTGAAAATATTGTCAGGCTTTTGAATAAGGATTTGATTGATGTGGGTGTTTTGGTAACTCCACTGAAAGAAGAAAAAATTATTGAAAAGCCGGTGTTTTACGAAGAGATGTTGATTTACGCCAACAGTTCACATAAATTACACACTCAAAAGGAAATTACTTTGCAGGACATTGCTACTCCTGAAATCTGGTTGCTGAGTGATGGTCACTGTTTCCGCGACCAAGTGATTAACCTGTGTAATTACCTTGGTACCGACGATAGTCATTTGCCATTTCATTTTGAGGCCGGATCGCTGGAAACGCTGATGAATATTGTCGACAGGGAAGGTGGGCTAACTCTGATACCTGAGCTGGCCAAAGCAACTATGTCGCAAAAGCGCGCTTATAATGTCAAGAATTTTACTACCATTAAACCTTTGCGTGAAGTCAGCCTGGTTTATTCACGTCACTTTGCTAAACACAAACTGATCAATCTTTTGTGGAAGGAGATGAAAGAAGTGATTCCAACAGAGTTGCAAGACCCGAACAGAGGGACGATTGTGGAGTGGCGTTAAGCAGAGGTTGAAAAATATTTAGATTATCATATAATAAAAAACCTGTCGCTAAGCAACAGGTTTTTTTATTTGTATTCAGAAAGAATTCAATTATTCAACGATCGCACTGTGCACATTCTTATTAAATTCCAATGCATAGCTGATATCAAAAGGCATGAACTGTGTAAATGCCAAAACCACCATATCATTCTTTGTATCTACGGTAAAAAAAGTAGAGGCGGCACCACTCCATCCGTATTGTCCGTTTTCAGTACTGAAGGAACCTCCCAGTCCGTATCCACCTGTTTCTTCGTAAACGACTCCCTCTGGCAACTGGTTCGACATCATCAAGTTAACGGTGGACTCTTCCAGAATTCTTGTGCCATTCCATTCACCTCCGTTTAACAGCATTAGGGCAAAATGGGAATAATCCTCAACAGTTGCAAGTGAACCTCCACCACCGGAAAAAAGTGTAGCCGGTTTTTTGAATCTGTCCTGCATCTCACCTTCAAGACTAACCAAATTACCATCTTCATCTTTTGTATAGATACGGGCCAATCGATCGTGTTTTTCTTCCGGCACATAAAATCCGGAGTCGTTCATTTTTAAGGGATCATAAATTTTTGTTTTGAAATATTCGTCTAAAGGCATTCCTGATAGTACTTCAACCAAATAACCAGCAACATCAATAGATAAACCATATTCCCACTTTGTTCCCGGCTGATATTTTAAAGGAATTCCGGCCAGCAGTTTAATTTGGTCAGCCAAAACTCCATCCCAACCACTTGCACTTGTCACGCGGTATAATGAATCAACATACGAATTCATATCCCAGCCATAAGTTAATCCGGAAGTGTGGGTTAGCAGATTTCGGATAGTCATGGGTTTTGCCTGCGGCTCGAGCTTTTTCGTTTCCGAATTGTAAACCTGGGTTTCTCCAAATTCAGGGATATAATCAGATACTTTATCATCCAGCTGAAATTTTCCTTCTTCATACAAAGTCATCAATGCTGCAGCAGTAATGGGTTTGGTCATTGAAAATGCCCTGAAAATGGTTTGGTTAGTAATCGGGATGTTGTTTTCCATATCAGCATAACCATATTGTTTGGAAAGAACGGTTTCACTGTTCTTAATAACCATTAACGAAATTCCGGCCAGGTTTCGATCATCCACAAACTTGTCTGCTGAAGCGACAGCCAGATTAAGCGAATCTTGTGAAAGACCATTAACAATTTTGGCGTCTGGTTTCCCGGTTTGATTACAACTCACCAGAAAAGCTAATGCGAATACAAAAATTAGAAAAGATGCTACTT
Organism: Draconibacterium sp.; assembly: GCA_035399765.1. GTDB lineage: Bacteria > Bacteroidota > Bacteroidia > Bacteroidales > Prolixibacteraceae > Draconibacterium. Next base: position 8,256 of record DAOPJR010000044.1, read on the forward strand.
TTTTCATAAGATGGATTTTAGTTTGATATTAAAAGTTGTCGGTTTTAGTAAAGTTATTCTTTCAAATGTATTGATGCTAAACATCAATCATTAATAATCCTTTCCTCCAATTTAATTTAAATGTAAGATACAAAGAGTCAAATTGGAAAACAAGGCCAGATATAATCGAAAACTATTCTGATACAGGAGTATTGTTTCTTGAATTATTCCTTAATTTTTCCGGTCATTTATTGGAAAATAAATTTTTTGTTTACCTTTGCGCCGCTAAAAGCGGATGTGGCGGAATTGGTAGACGCGCTAGACTTAGGATCTAGTACCTACGGTGTGGGGGTTCGAGTCCCTTCATCCGCACAGGCAAACCGCCGACCTTCCTGTTTAGGTGATGGTTGGCGGTTTTGATTTAGAACAGCGATTTTAAAAAGAATAGCATGAACATTACCAGGGAGAACATCGACAGTGTAAACGCAGTGATCAACATTGCAATTGAAAAAGCTGATTACGAAAAACAGGTGGAAGACGTTTTAAAAGACTACCGCCAAAAAGCATCTATTCCGGGTTTTCGGCCGGGGAAAGCGCCAAAAGGATTAATCCAGAAAAAATTCAGACCAGCTGTTTTGGTGGATGAAGTAAACAAACTGCTTTCGCAAAACTTGTCGAAATACCTTGTTGAAGAAAAACTTCCGATTCTGGGTGAACCGCTGCCAAATATGGAGAAACAACAGTCAATCAACTGGGAAAGCGATGAAAACTTCAATTTTGCATTCGATATTGCTTTGGCTCCGGAGGTAAATATTACTCTCGGTAAAGAAGATTCATTTAAATACTACACTATCGCAGTTTCTGACGATATGATTAGCCAGCAGGAAGAAATGGCTGCTTCTCAACTCGGACAAAATGTCCCGGCAGAAGAAGTAAAAGAAGACAGCACAGTACGTGGTGACTTCGTTCAGATTGATGCCGACGGAAATGAAGTGGAAGGTGGAATTGCACCAAAAGGTGTTTTGCTTGCTGTTGATAAAATCAAAAACGAAGACATCAAAAAATCGTTTGCAGGTGCTAAAAAAGGCGATGTTCTTACTTTTGATCCGGTAAAAGCTTTCGAAGATCGTCATGAAGTTGGTCATATGCTCAACATCAAACACGAAGAAGCTGATACGCTGGATAGCGAATTTAAATATACTATTACAGAAATTCTTCAGTATGAAAAAGCGGTTTTGGATGAAGAGCTGTTCAAAAAATTATACGGCGAAGACACCGAAGTGAAAACCATAGAGGATTTCAGAAACCGTATTCGTGAAGAGCTGGCTAACAACCTGGTATTTTCTTCTGATCAGAAATTTGCACAGGATGTTCACACTGCTTTGATGGAAAGAACAGAAATTGATTTGCCGGAAGCATTCCTGAAACGCTGGTTGATTGAAGTCAATAAAGAACTGACTCTTGAACAGATTGAGAATGATTTCGATGCGTTTATGCAGGATCTGAAATGGCAGTTGATTAAAGACAGTGTTGCCAAAGAAAACGAAATCAAAGTAACACCTGAAGAAGCCAACGAATTTGCCAGGAAAATGGCACTAGCGCAATACCAGCAGTACGGAATTTACGATGTTCCTGAAGAACAATTGGAATCATTTGCCAAAATGATTATCGAAAAACCGGAAGAAGAAGAACGTATTTACAAGAAAATTCAGGAAGATAAAGTCATCTACGAGATCAAACAAAAAGTGACGATCGTAGAAGAAGAAGTATCGCAGGAAGATTTTAATAAAATGATGGAATAATCCGCTCCGGATTATCCACATTCATGAAATACAGGGCTGAAGGTTTCAGCAATAAACTTTTTTATAACTTTGTGAGTCAACAAATGATTTACAAAGTTATTTTTTTATAAGTGTCAGAAAAAATGGAAAATCAAAACGAATTTAAAAAATATGCCACCAAACACGCAGGCATTAGTAGTATGACAATGTATCGTTATGCATCAGCCTACGGCGCATACATTTCTCCAACAATTATTGAGGAGCGTCAGTTGAACGTAGCATCGATGGATGTTTTCTCACGTTTAATGATGGATCGTATCATCTTTCTAGGTGTTCCGATCGACGATACCGTAGCCAATATTATTCAGGCTCAGTTGTTGTTTCTGGAGTCAACCGATCCAACAAAGGATATTCAGATTTATTTTAATTCACCTGGTGGTTCGGTTTATGCCGGTTTGGGTATTTATGATACCATGCAGTATATTTCTGCCGACGTAGCTACCATTTGTACCGGAATGGCTGCATCGATGGCTGCAGTGTTAATGACTGCCGGGCAGAAAGGAAAACGTTCGGCACTGAAGCACTCCCGGATTATGATTCACCAGCCAATGGGTGGTGCACAGGGGCAGGCTTCTGATATTGAAATTACTGCACGCGAGATCAAGAAAATTAAGAATGAATTGTATTCGATTATTGCGCAACATTCGGGACAAACATTCGATCAGATTGAAAAAGACTCGGACCGCGATTACTGGATGACGGCACAGGAAGCTGTGGATTACGGAATGATTGACGAAATACTTGTACGTAACAAGAAATAATGGCAAATACAAAAAATTCGGATAAGTGCTCGTTTTGTGGACGGGAAAAGAATGAAGTCAACCTGCTTATTGCAGGTATCGACGGACATATCTGTGACCGTTGTGCAGAACAGGCACATTCAATTATCCAGGAAGAAGTAAAAACGAACAATAAGTTTGATCTGGATGGAATTCAATTACTGAAACCAAAACAGATCAAAGAATTCCTCGATCAGTATGTAATCGGGCAGGATCGGGCAAAAAAGATTCTTTCTGTTTCGGTATACAATCACTACAAAAGGTTAACACAGCATGTTAGTAGCGATGATACTGAAATAGAGAAGTCAAACATCATCCTGGTAGGTGAAACCGGAACGGGTAAAACCTTGCTGGCTCGTACCATTGCCCGAATGTTGCATGTGCCTTTCACTATTGTGGATGCAACTGTGCTTACTGAAGCCGGTTATGTGGGAGAAGACATCGAAAGTCTGCTGACCCGTTTGTTGCAGGCTGCCGATTACAATGTAGAAGCTGCTGAACGTGGTATAGTATTCATTGATGAAATTGATAAGATCGCACGGAAATCGGATAATCCATCGATTACCCGCGATGTTTCCGGTGAAGGGGTTCAACAGGGTTTATTGAAATTGCTGGAAGGTTCGATTGTAAACGTTCCGCCACAGGGTGGCAGAAAACATCCGGAGCAGAAGTTAATTCCGGTTGATACTAAAAACATTCTGTTTGTTTGTGGTGGAGCTTTTGATGGCATCGAACGGAAAATTGCCAATCGTTTAAACACGAAAGTAATTGGTTACAGCGCTGCAAAAGAAGTAGACCGCATTGAACGTGAAAATTTGCTTCAGTATGTAGCTCCTCAGGATTTAAAATCCTTTGGTTTGATCCCGGAGATTATTGGTCGTTTGCCCGTACTTGCTTATCTCGATCCACTTGACAGGCACACACTACGGAATATTCTTACCGAACCTAAGAATTCGATCATTAAGCAATATAAAAAGCTTTTCGAAATCGACGGTATCGAACTGCAGTTTGAAGAAGCAGCTCTTGAATACATTGTCGATAAGGCAATTGAATTTAAATTGGGTGCCCGTGGTCTTCGTTCCATTTGCGAAAGTATCATGAACGATGCGATGTTCGACATGCCATCGGAAGAAGCTGAACATTTACTGATCTCCGAAGATTACGCAGCAGAAAAGCTGGAGAAATCAAATATTCAAAGACTCAAAGCAAGTTGAAAGATACAACAGCCCTGACGAAATCGTCGGGGTTTTTTATTTGAACTTATGCAAAACACCGCCATCATTTTAACGGGAGGGAAAAGCAGCCGGATGGGAAGCGATAAGGCACTTATTAAGTTGGAAGGGCAAACTTTGCTCGATCGGGCAATTGCTTTTTGTTCTTCATTTACTGATGAGGTATTGATTAGCTCCGATTCTGAAAATCATAAAAAGGAAAATATTCGAACTATTCCTGATGAATTTAAAGATTGTGGCCCGATAGGAGGTATTTATTCCTGCTTGAAACAATCGTCAAACGAATGGAATTTTGTACTGAGCGTGGATGCACCTTTTGTTGAGAAGAAATTTGTGGGCTTTTTAATCAACTCTGCATCGGGTTTTGATGCGGTAGTGCCAATTCATGAAGGGAAAAGAGAGCCACTGATTGCTCTTTATAATAAATCATCAGTACCTCAATTTGAGAGTCAAATCAAAACAGGAAATTATAAACTTTATTTTCTTCTTCAGGAGTTGAAGACGAATTTTGTGGAAGCAAATGAGTGGCTAAGGAAATACCCGAATCTGTTTCAAAATATAAATTATCCTGAGGATTTAGAAAATATTTAAAGATTTATTTCCAATCAGGCAGAATACACTTTGAACTTTGTTTTGCAAATACTTCTTCGTAATGGTTCAAACTTCGTTGCATTACTGGAGAATTTTCGTCATGGCAAGTGAGACAGGCGCCGACAGTCAGGATGTTTTTTTGCTGATCGACACTAAAAGGAAAAACATTTGAACGGGTAGAAACTTTTCCTTCACGAGTTTGCAGAAAATCGATCCAGGCATCGGCAGGCAACCCATCGTTTTTATCTGCGGCGTAGCGCGGAGTGAACTTCCATTTCCCCTTTCCTTTATCAATCAGGTATTCAAGTTTCCCTTCACCGTAACCCAAAGCAAGTGGATCGTTGTGGCAACTTACGCAGCTTCTGCCTTTTGAGGAGGTAGTATGTGGCGCAGCAGGGGCATACAAGCGATGAAAGATGGTTCCGTCTTTTTCGTTACCGGTAAATGAATGTAAATCGGTGGTCATGATCATTCCCGGAACAACAGGAATAATTTCTGTTTTACCCTCCGTTTTTCGAATACCAAGAGTAGGAAGTTTGGCTTTGTATTCTCCAATGTATTCTACCCAACTCCCGGTTTGTTCCCGGTTTGTAATCATATTGTATCCACGTTCGTTTGGGTCGTATTCGTTGTGGCAACCAATACAGGTGGGTGCCCAGGCAGTGTGACAGCTTGAACAAGCCAGATCGGAATGAGCCTCATTTCGGGTACACTGAGCAGCCGGAGCTTTCATTGCCATTTTCTTACCGGAATTTTTTGTTAAAAACCAGATTGAATCATTTTCCACAAAAGTGTTGATCAAAGCCCGTTCATGTTTTTCGGTTACCAGAAACTGCTTCCCCGAAATATTTCCAAAACGAAGTGCAGCTATAATGGCTGATTCATTATCCAGATTTTCGGCTGCAATAGTTCGCGGTGTTCCATCAATATGGCAATCTGAACACTGCACATCCTGTTGGTCTTCCTGGTGGGCATAATGCGTGCCGTCTCCCATTAATTCGTAAGAATGGTGGCAATCGATACACTCAAGCCCCAGTTGATGATGTACATCTTCCTGTTCTTTCACAAAAACACGTTCATCTTCAATCAAACGATAATTGCTGCTGTCAGGCATTTCGCTGGCAAGCAGTGTGGTTTCGTGCCAGCCTTCGTAGTTGGTCGAAATTCTTCCTGAACGACTGTGACAGCCATAACAATGGTTGTTTGTCACTTTCACGCTGATTTCGGGATGAGTTTTCATCAACCCTCCACTATTTTCAACCAGCTCTTTTTCTGCATCCTCACTGTAATTTAAATGACAAGCCAGACATCCTCCTCCACGGCTGAATTCATTTACAGGACCCAATTCTGTTTTAGGATTACCAAGATGACAACGTACACATAAATTCTTCAGGTGTTCATCGGCTGGCGTATTTCCAAGTTCGTGAACACTTGTCAGTAAATCCGGATTATCCTGTTCGTTAAAAGTAAAACGATCAACGCTGATCATTCCACTTAGTGTAGCCATTAAACCTTTGGGAACGCGTTCCACAATCTCCGGGTGACACTGGGTTGTTCCGCAGGTTAGCGGCGCAGTGGCAAGATTCCCCGGGATCAGAATCATATTTCTGTGTGATTGTTCTTTACCGGTTGCAAATGGATTTCCCTGGTGGCACGAAATACAACCAATCGCTTCTGCGGAGTGCGAATCGGTAAAACCATGTGTTTCGGTATGGCAAGCCAGACAGCTTTCTTTTCGTCCCTGAATAACAGGAGCATTTACCCCGGCCTCCAATGTAAACTCCGGAGAGAATTCAACGTGAGGTGTTCTGAAACTGTGCAATACACTATATTTGTAATGTTCACTCCAAGGGGTAGTCCATTGCCAGTTTTCACCTCTGAAAAATAACCCGACAATTGTAAGAATGGAATATGCAACAGTGAAAACCAGTAAGCTGCGTTTGCTGCGGAACATAACTTTTTCTTTTGCAGTATTGACAAAATATACCAACACGAGTACAACAAGAAAAATTAATAATGACCATTCAGGATGTTTTAGCCAGTGAAGAATTTCCTGGAAGCCCACAAAGTACCAGGGGCCTTTTACTGCCGGGTTGAGGTTGTCATGCAACGGAGCACTCAAAAGATAACTGATTATCAGAATTCCCAATGTCGACAACACAAAATCAATGGCAGGAGGCCAGTACTTTCGGCTGTGTTCTACCATTGCAATAGCTATAAAAACAGTAAAAGTGGCTATGTGATGTACGTAGATTAACTGGTAACTTTCTGTACTCCCGAGTAGTGAATAGGCTAGTGACCTCCCGATTAAAGGGATCCGCTCGGCAAGTGTTTGTAAAATCTGGCGGGCCTGCACACTATCAGCATCTCCTTTTAGAAGGAAACCCGTAATCATGGCCAGGAAAATGATCAGCATTGAAAGACTGAGACGAATGGAAATACCGACTTTTAAACCAATCCTGCTTTTATAATGAAAATGATCATAAAGATGGATTAAGCTGAAGATTAAAAAAAACTGGGAACTCCAGTAATGAAAATTCCGCAAGAGAGAAGCCCATGGATTCAGCATCATCATGTTGCTCACACTCAGGTAAGGATCTGTCATATCAAATGGAACAGCCAAAACAACACCTGACAGAACAACCAGCCAAAACATGGCGACCGCGAGTGTGCCGAATGTTGTTTTATTTTTTTTCTGTTTCATTCTAGCTTTCTATTGTAATAGTCTTACCATCTTCCGAAATTTGTGCTTTCAATTCAGTCAGGTTCTTGTAAGCCGGCCCTTTCATCACTTTCCCGTTCAGGTCGTATTCCGATCCGTGACACGGACAGATTAAACGATTGCCTTCCATTTTATCAATTCGGCATCCCAGGTGTGTGCAGTGTGCAGAATATACCTTTGTTTCACTTTGCGAGATAACAATAAACTCATCATCAAAAGTAACCAACTTGTTTTTGTTAAACGGGAATGAGTATTTTTTAGGGGTTGTTGTGTTGAGATGCTGTAAGGTAATTTTGTTCCAGAAGAATAAAAAAAGAGCAGCAAAGCCGGCAACTGCTGTTTGTAAAAATGTCCTTCTGGTATTCATCCTGCATTTGTTTCGTAAGGCAAAGATGAGATAAAAAGACCATATTCAAAATCGGATAACATTATTTTATCTTATTGATGACGAAGCAAAGTATTTATGTTTTACTCAGTTAGCTTGGTGATATGTTCAGATTAACATGCCTTTAAACATGTTGTTAGTTGGTTATATTTATGATTTAATAGAGCATTTGTTCTAAAATAAATACATTCGAGTCTGATTTTTTTGCTTTGATATTTATGTAAATATACTATTGTTTATATTGTTGATAAAGAGACAAATAGATTTTTTAAAAATAAACAAAAGTAGACAATATTGTTATGGTATTTTAGTGCTTTAATATGCTTATTTTTAATGTTTTCAAATTAATTTCGGTAGTCGGTTCGATGCGAAATCCTTGTTATCTTTGCAAACGATATCTAAAAATATAAATAGATAGATATACTAAATAAAGAGAGAGAAACACTTCGATAAACAGGATAATTTTTATTACCTCCGGAGTTGTATTTCAATCTATAAAATATTAACAAATCAGGAATGAGAACAAGACGGGATTTTATTAAAATTTCAACTGCCGGTGCGGGGGCAGCAGCTTTGTCATACAAAGCATTTGCTTCCGACGGTTTTGGATTTTTTAAATCGAACTCGGTAGATCCGGTGAGCGATGAAGATCTGACTCCTTATCCGACATACTGTGAAGTATGTTTCTGGAAGTGTGCCGGCTGGGCTTATGTTGATAAAAGTGGTCGTATCCGTAAAGTTATTGGTAACCAGAATGATCCTCATTGCAACGGTCGTTTGTGTCCTCGCGGGACAGGTGGTGTGGGAATGGTTTACGATGAAGACCGGTTAAAGAATCCATTGATTCGCGAGACACGTACTGATGGCAGCCAGTATTTCAGGGAAGCAACATGGGAAGAGGCGCTTGACAAAGTGGCAAATAAAATGAAGGAAGTGAAGGAAAAATATGGTCCTGAAGCTTTTGGTTTATTTAATCACGGTACGCCTGGCGGTATGCTCGAACATTTGCTACGTGCCTATGGATCGGAAAGTAATGCCGAACCTGCATTTGCCAATTGTCGTGGTCCTCGTTCTTCGGCTTTTTACTCCACTTTCGGGGCCTATGTCGGTTCCCCTGAAAATACCGATATCCGCGATACAAAATGTCTTGTTCTGATCGGTTCACATATTGGTGAGAACATGCATAACTCACAGGTACAGGAGATGTCGGATGCCATTGACAACGGTGCCACTATCATTACTGTTGATCCAAGGCTTTCTACAGCAGCTTCTCACTCTCAGTATTGGTTGCCGATTAAACCATCAACCGATATTGCATTGCTCATGGCCTGGATACATGTGTTGATCAATGAGGGATTATACAACAAAGAGTACGTTGAAAAATATACATTCGGCCTTGATTATTTGAAAGACCATGTGAAAAATATGACTCCTGAGTGGGCATATGGAATTACAACCATTGAACCTGAAATGATTAGGACCACGGCTCGTGCAATGGCAAGTGCCGCACCGTCAGTTGTGGTTCATCCTGGTCGTCACGTGGTTTGGTATGGCGATGATACCCAGCGTTCACGCGCACTGGCTATTTTAAATGCATTATTAGGCTCGTGGGGTAAAAGAGGTGGTTTCTATTTCCCTGAAAGTGTATCTGTTCCTAAATTTCCACATCCGCATTACCCTGAACCGGAGTGGACCTGGAAAGACTGGAACGATGGAAAATATCCGCTTGCAACCATGGGTATTACTACCGAATTACTTAAAGCATCTATTCCAAGATATAATTATAAACATCAGGTAAAAGCCTGGATGGTGGCAGGAACAAACTTGCCCCTGTCAATGCCTGACAAACCATTGTTTAAAGAAGCTGCTGCATCGGTTGAATTTATTATGGTAATGGATACCATGCCAATGGATATTACCGGTTATGCTGATGTTGTATTGCCCGAAGCAACTTATCTGGAAAGATATGATGTTATTCGTTCGGCAGCTAATCGCGAACCAAACATTGCATTACGTATGCCGGCTATTGAGCCAATGTATAATTCGAAACCAGGATGGTGGATTGCCAAACAAATTGGTGAACGATTAGGTTTGCACGATTACTTTAATTACGATGATTATTCTGAAGTAATCGACTGGCAGCTAAAACAACTCGGTACTTCGTTGGAAGAAATGAAAAAAATAGGAGTGAAAAAGTACCCAAGAAAGAGTGGTCCTTTATACCTGGCTGATAACGAAGATTTCACATTTAATACCAATACAGGTAAAATTGAATTGTATTCAACAGATTTTGCCGATCATGGTTTTGATGCGATTCCGAAATACACCAAGCATCCGGAACCACCTCAGAATTTCTACCGTTTAATTTACGGTCGTGCACCAATGCACACATTCAGCCGTACCTCAAATAACCATAATTTGTGGGATTTAATGAGCGAAAACAGTGTTTGGGTGAACCCAAAGGTTGCCAACCTGTGGCAGCTGAAAAATGGACAGGAAGTATGGTTGAAAAACCAGGACGGACACATTACATCGTTTCCCGTAAAAGTACGTGTTACAGAAAGGATCAGATGGGATTCCGTTTATATGGTTCATGGTTTTGGACACAATAACAAAAAACTCTCGAGAGCTTACGGCCGCGGCGCCAGCGATACTGAAATGATTACCAACGTTGCAGTTGACCCTGTTATGGGAGGTACCGGCATGAGAGGAAACTTTATTACATTTTTAACAGAAGATCCTGCACTGGAGGGAAAGGAGGTTAAAGCATGAGATATGCAATGGCGATTGACACAAAAAAATGTGTCGGGTGTGGCGACTGTGTAGTGGCCTGTCAAACAGAAAATAATGTTCCTCATGGCTATTGCCGTGACTGGATTGTGGAAAGTGTGGATGGAACCTATCCAAGTTTGAGTTTGGAATTCCGTTCTGAACGTTGTAATCACTGTGATAATTCTCCTTGCGTACGTTGCTGCCCAACAGGAGCAAGTCATGTTGAAGAAGGTGGGATTGTTACAGTAACTCATGATAAATGTATCGGTTGCGGTGCTTGTATTGAGTCGTGTCCTTACGATGCACGTTACTCGCATCCTGAAGGATATGTTGATAAATGTACTTTCTGTTTGCATCGTGTTCAGAAAGGACAACAACCCGCTTGTGTTGAGGTGTGTCCTACCAAATGTTTGCATTTTGGTGATCTTGATGATCCGAACAGCGATGTTTCACTGGCGATTAAAGATCGTAAATGGAAAGTATTGGCTCCTGAAGCCGGTACTGATCCTCAATTATATTTTCTTACCTAATTCGTAAAACTGAAGTAAGATGAAAGAAGAATTATTCGTAAGTGGAAGAAATATTCCAAATATAGATCCATATCTGAATATCTGGCATTGGCAGATTCCGTTATATCTGTTTTTAGGAGGATTAGCTGCCGGTATCCTTTTCTTTGCCGGATATTATACGGTGAGAGGCAAAGCTGATAAAATGCAGACTACTGTAAAATGGGCTCCGATAATTGCCCCGATTGCACTGGTTCTCGGTTTATTCGCCTTGTTCCTCGATCTAAAACATAAACTGTATTTCTGGCAACTGTATACAACCATTCGTTTGGAGTCACCAATGGGATGGGGCGCATGGACATTAATGATCATCACTCCAATTTCATTTATCTGGGTGGCAAGTTATATGAAAGAACTGGTCCCCGGATGGAACTGGAAGTTCTCAATTCTTGAGAAGTTTGAAGCATTCGTTATTAAGTATCGCGTGGCACTTGCCTGGGTAATGATGATTTATTCGATTATTTTGGGGGTTTATACCGGAATTTTGTTGTCGGCATTTAATGCCCGTCCGTTATGGAACACGTCGATACTGGGGCCTTTGTTCCTTGTTTCTGGTTTCTCAACCGGACTGGCAACCATCATCTGGATTAGTAAAGACGCAAAGGAGAGAAAGGTGCTTAGCCGAATTGACCTGGTATTTATTATCATCGAGATTTTCCTGATCGTCCACCTGTTCATGGGCTTCCTTGCAGGTTCACAAACTGCCATAGAAGCTGCGAATATGTTCCTTGGAGGACCATTCACGGTTAGCTTCTGGGTGTTTGTTGTTATTCTTGGCCTGGTATTCCCGGCTGTTCTTGAAACGCTTGAATTATGGGGATATCACGTGCCTAAATGGTTACCTCCGGTGATGATCCTTGTTGGCGGTTTTATGTTCCGTTTTATAATGGTGGAAGCCGGACAGATCACCCGTTATTTGTATTAATAAAAATTGTACTCATGAGTAAGAATAAATCAACAGATAATCAGCCTAAGTATATCAATCCTTACCTGGGAGGTGTGCTTTTAGGGCTTTTAATAATATTAACTGTTTATATTACAGGTAGAGGTCTGGGAGCCAGTGGTGCTATTAAAAGTGCAGTTGTTACTACATCCAGTACTATTGCTCCTTCGGCAACCGAGGCAAATGAATATATGGGACAGTTTATTAGCGACGATCACTCACCTATGTATAACTGGCTTGTTTTTGAATCGCTGGGAGTACTAATAGGTGGTTTGCTTTCGGGAATATTATTTGGCCGTGTGGGCAAATTCAGAACTGATCATGGACCAAAAATTTCGGCTAAAAAACGCTGGGTATTGGCAGTAATAGGCGGTGCCCTCTTCGGAATTGGTAGTCAGTTTGGTCGTGGATGTACAAGCGGTGCCGCATTGAGCGGAACAGCAACCTTTGCTTTAGGTGGCGTCATCGTAATGTTTGGAATCTTTGGAACAGGTTACATTGTTGCCTATTTCTTTAGAAAACTTTGGCTTTAATTATCAATCATTAAAAAAGTAAAAAATGGGACCATTAATTCCTAACGGTGTAATTGGCGAAGGATGGGATTTTGTAATTGCAATTTTACTCGGAATAGCATTCGGTTTTATACTTGAAGCATCTGGTTTCTCTTCATCGAGAAATTTAGCCGGAGTATTTTACGGATATAATTTTGTAGTACTTCGTGTATTTTTTACCGCATTAATCGTGGCCATGGTTGGCCTTATGTATTTTGACTATGTTGGATGGCTCGACCTTTCAAAAATATTTATACTTCCCACCTACCTTACTCCAATGATTGTTGGAGGTGTAATTATGGGAGTTGGTTTTGTAGTCGGGGGGTTCTGCCCGGGTACCAGTTTTACCGGTATCGCTATTGGTAAACTCGATGCTTTATTTTTTACCATCGGACTTTATGTGGGCATCTTTGGTTTTTCATTAGCTTATCCGCTATTTGCAAAATTCTTTGACAGTGGTGCTATGGGAAATGTTACACTTACCGATGTAACCGGAATTCCGGCTCCTTATTTCGCACTGGCCTTCACAGTAGTTGCACTGGCTGCTTTCTGGGGAACCATGTTTATCGAGAAACGAGTTAGAAAGAATATGAAACAATATAAATTCTAAACTGATGAACAAGAATTATATCATTCTTACCATATTAATGCTCGTGCTTGCAGTAGGAACTTTATTCCTGACTATGAAACATGAGCCAAAACAAATTGATCCGCAGGAGTTGCTACAGGAGATCATTCAACCAACACGTTATGTTTCTACTGATCAGGTAGCCAAGATGATTATTCAGGGCGATCCGTCGCTTATGCTTGTTGATGTTCGCTCCATATATGAATATGAAGAGTATACTCTGCCGGGAGCAATTAATGTTCCGTTGGAAGAATTGCTCGTTAACGACAATCTCTTGTATTTTGGAATTCCCGGAAAGAAAGTGATTTTTGTTTCCAATGATGATATTCAGGCCGACCAGATGTGGGTACTTACCAAACGACTTGGTTATGGAAGTACTTATGTAATGAAAGGAGGCATCAATTGCTGGATGCAAACCATAATCGATCCGCAAAGACCCGCAGAAACAGCTGCCGCCACTGATTTTGAAACGTATTCTTTCAGAAAAGGAGCGCAAATGTATTTTACAGGAGCGGGTTCTGAGGATGCTGGTTCAGGCCAGGTAAATGTTCAGGTTCAGCGTCGTCAGAAATCGAATGTTGCAGCCGGAGGTTGTTAATTAATACGAAAAAATTTATACAATGCATATACACGAATTAAATCCATGGAGAACTCTGATTGCTTTATCAGCTTTCATTGTTATTCTTATAATTGGCTTTTTAACTATGCCAAAACCACTTATTAGCTACGAAAAAACGATAAGTGAAAGTGTAAACGCCCTGGTTGAATCAGATGCTTATTTTTATCCCTGGGAGTTGGAGCAGGTAATTGCCAAAGAAACAGATACAATTGTTTTGTTCGATTTACGGAACAACTTCATTTTTGGACAGGGGCATATTCCAGGTGCAGAAAATTTATCCGCAAGTACTTTAAGCCGGGAAGAAAACATTGAACGTATGAAAGAGCTGCGTGATATGGGGGTTACTGTTGTTTTATACGGAGATACTCAGCTGGATGCCAATGGCCCGTGGATGCTGTTTCGCCAGGTAGGCTTTAATAATGTAAAAGTCCTTTTAGGAGGATACCAGTATTATTTGCAACATAAAGATGACCTGTATTCAACCGTTGACGATGATGGGTATATGAAGGGAGTTGCCCGTTTTGATTATGCTGAGATGGCTGCTCCAAAAGATGGCGCGACGCTAAGCAACGATCAGGATGCTCAGCCGGTACAGGTGCAACGACGTCAGAAATCAAATGTAGCAGCTGGAGGTTGCTAAAAAAACCGAAACCTATATATTTCAAAAATCACAATTGATTTGAGAAAATCCCGGGGAATTTTTCTTCGGGATTTTTCTTTGGAATCATTTTTGTTCCGCTACAACTAAACATTACTTTTACATTTCAAAATTAATAAGATTCACATGTCAAAGATCCTGGTTGTAGATGATGAGAGAAGTATTCGGAACACCTTGAAAGATATTCTGGAATATGAAAAATATGAAGTGGATTTAGCTGAAGACGGGCAGAAAGCTTTGGAAAAAGTTGGATCGGCAGAATACGATATTATTCTTTGCGATATTAAAATGCCAGGTCTTGACGGGATTGAGGTGTTGGAACGCCTTTCTGAACTTACTCCGGATACTCCTGTGGTAATGATCTCTGGGCATGGAAACATTGATACAGCCGTTGAATCCATAAAAAAAGGTGCTTTTGACTACATTGAAAAACCACTAGATCTGAATCGTTTGCTAATCACTATCCGAAATGCCATGGACAAATCGAACCTGGTCAGCGAAACTAAGATTCTGAAAAAGAAAGTCAATAAAAAATATGAAATTGTAGGAGAGTCACAAGCTATTTCCGAGGTTATTAATATGGCTGACCGAGTGGCGCCCACTGACGCGCGCGTACTGATCACTGGTTCTAATGGAACAGGTAAAGAATTAGTGGCGAGACGGATTCATGATCAAAGCAACCGTGCTTCAGGACCATTTGTTGAGGTTAACTGTGCAGCCATTCCATCGGAACTTATCGAAAGCGAGTTGTTTGGACACGAAAAAGGCGCCTTTACTTCTGCGGTAAAACAACGCATCGGAAAGTTTGAGCAAGCAAATGGTGGAACGCTTTTTCTGGATGAGATTGGCGATATGAGTTTATCGGCCCAGGCAAAAGTATTGCGTGCACTTCAGGAAAGCGTTATCAGTCGGGTAGGAGGAGATAAACATATCAAAGTGGATGTTCGGGTGGTTGCTGCTACCAATAAAAATTTGTCGGAAGAGATTTCCCAAAATAAGTTTAGAGAAGACTTGTATCACAGGTTAAGCGTTATTCTGATTAAAGTACCCACCCTTAACGACAGAATTGAAGATATTCCGCTTCTGGCTGCACACTTCATTAAACAAATTTGTGGCGAGTACGGAATGTCGGAAAAATCAATAACCGATGGTGCTATAAATGAATTGCAGAAAATAAACTGGACCGGTAATATCCGGGAGTTCAGAAATGTGATTGAGCGACTGATTATTCTTTGCGATAACGAAATTACTGAAAGCGACGTCCTGAAATTTGCTGCTCCTTTGAAGTAAGAGATAATTTAATTCACAGAATTAAAAACAACTTTGCCGCTTTGTTGTTAAGTATGTAAAATTGCTTGGCAGCAACATGTTGTTGTCTGAACGAAAATATTAGCCTCTGGTTTCGGGAGTCAATTTGTCATGGCGTATTATTAATCTTTCCCTCGGGAAAATACTTTCTTCCGTTTTCAGAGGCTTTTTTCTTTTTAGGAGCTAGATTCTTCAGTCGGGTAAATCTAAAAACGCACTTTAATCAAATAGAAAATAATATTCAGAACAATGTAGAGCAGGATTGTTAAAGCCAATCCATATACATTTAAACCGATTAGTAGCAATAGTGCAAGAATTATAAAAATGTAGCGATACCAGTTCTCAGACCAGCTCAGGTTTTTCATTTTTAACGAAAACATTGGTAAATTAATCACCATCATCCCGGCCATAAAAATACCAAAGAATACCAGGTTTTTAGTAGAGTAGATAACGCTAAAGAATTCAGAATATGTAGGAAATTCAAGCATTAAACCGAGTGATGCCCAGAACAGTCCGTTAGAAGGAATAGGCAGGCCACGGAAAAAGGATTCATTGCTCGAGAATACATTAAATCGTGCGAGACGGATGGCGCCAAAAACCGGAATCAGGAAGGCTGAAAAAAGAACAATCCACTGAACCCAGTTTGCACTGATATCGTAAATACGCGGGTTGTTATCGAACATCGAAAATTTCAGCAAAGTAAAAAGTATGGCGCCGGGAGCAACTCCAAAAGAAACGACATCGGCCAGTGAATCAAGTTCTTTCCCTACTTCTGAATAGGCTTTTAACAGTCGGGCTGCAAAACCGTCGAGGAAATCAAATATCGAAGCAAGGCAGATAAAAATTCCTGCCCAAATCAGGTGTCCGTCGATGGCAAAAATAGTAGCCAGCACCCCGGAAGCAAGATTCAGTAAAGTAATAAAATTTGGTATTTGTCGGATAATTGCGTTCATACTAAAAGTTTAAGTAAATGATCAGCCAGAAGAAAACAATCGGAACGGCAAATAATAAACTATCCAAACGATCCAGAAATCCTCCGTGACCCGGGAGAACATTCCCGGAATCTTTTGCTCCAATCTCACGTTTAATCTTCGATTCGAAAAGATCGCCCAATGTTCCAAATGCAATAGTTAGAATAGCAATTACTATCCAATTCAGAATATTTAATGTCTGGAAAAGCAGCGCATTGAAAATTCCCATAATAATACCGAAAACAGCTCCTCCGATGAGTCCTTCCCACGATTTTGCCGGCGAGATATTCGGGCACATTTTATGTTTTCCAAACTGCGTTCCCACCAGGTATGCAAACGAATCGTTTATCCAAATAATAAAGAATACACCGGCCAGAATCCAGGGATAAAAAGCATCTGCCTGTCCACTTGCAGAAGGGTGAACCACAAAATTCATTATACTGAAAGGGCCGGCGATGTATATAAATCCGAGAATGGTCAGTCCCCCCCTTTCAAGAGTATTCCGGTTACTCCGAAAAAGTTCAATAATAAAAAGGATCAAGATGATGGGGATGAAAGACAGAATGAAAACCTGTGGAATATAATTGTTAGCTACTGCAAAACATAATAGAAAATAGATCACACCCAGAATTGTACCTGGGAATCGTGTTATTTTATGTTCGGCATCTTCCACCAAAGCATAAAATTCATATTGTGTAAAAAATAAAACTGCACCAAAAATAATTGCAAACAAAAGAGGATTAATGAGGATCCCAGCCAACATAACCACTACATACAGAATGCCCCAAATAGATCTTTTTACGAGATTGCTCACCTAATTAATTTTTGAATGACAACCTGAGTCTTGTTGTTTCGTTTTTAGTTTCAATCTGCCTGGCGTTGTCTAATGTTTCAATGCCGGCAAATTCATCGGCAAAGGTAACAATTTCTAATTAGGATAATTCTACCCGCTACACTATGCGATAAATACATGCAGTTCACGAGGTCCATGAGCTCCCATTACAAGTGTTTTCTCGATGTCAGCAGTTCGGCTTGGCCCGGTAATCATGGTAATTTGTGACGGAAGTCTTCTTTCGTATTTATTCTGAATATTAGTATATGCTGCACCAATATAATCCACCAGCTGATCTTTACGGGCTACCACAACATGAATTGGAGGATACACTGAAAGTTGCCTTCCTCCGCCCATTGCAGCGCTAACCATAACCGATCCAGTGTGTGCAATCAGAAATTCACACGAAGTGATACCCACTTCAATAGTTACAGGTAAATTACTTGCTGTAGAAAATGGTACAGAATGGGTTAAAAGTTGATCTTGCAACCCGGTTTCATTACAAATGACAGATTCAGCTGGATAGTTCTGAAGGAATTTCTTTAATTCAGTGAACAGAGCTTTTTCTGAATCACATAAATGAACGCTCCCGTTCACTTTCTCCAGGTTTTCTTTGAAGGCTATCTCCAAAGGTTGTTCGATGGGAAAATAAACGGGAGCCTCAAAATCAGGTTGCTCCGGTTCTTCATGAACCGCTTTTTTTAACCGGTTTAATATTTCTTTACGTGCCGAACTCATATTTATTCCACATGGGCTTCATTGTCCGGATCATTCTTGTCTTCTTTCTCTACCTTTTTTTTCGTGGGCTTACTTTCCTTGTTCTCTTCTAAAGCAGGTGTTTCTGTATTTCCATTTTCACCAATCAAGTGTTTCTTTTCCCACGGGCGTTTGCCGAAAATTTCTTCCAGATCTTCACTAAAAATTACCTCGCGTTCAAGCAAAAGATTGGCTAGTTTAGCATGTCCTTCAGCGTTATCCTGCAGTACCTTTTTAGCTCTTTTATATTGGCTGTCGATCAATGCCTTTGCTTCTTCATCAATAAGCACAGCTGTTTTTTCACTGTACGGCTTGGTGAACGAGTAATCTGATTGACCACTGGAATCGTAATAACTTACATTTCCAACTTTTTCACTCATTCCGAAAATGCTAACCATGGCGTATGCCTGCTTGGTCACTTTTTCCAGGTCGTTTTGAGCTCCTGAAGAAATCTTTCCGAAAATGATTTCTTCGGCAGCACGTCCGCCCAGTGCAGATGCCATTTCATCGAGTAATTGATCCTTTGTGGTGATTGATCTTTCTTCGGGTAAATACCAGGCTGCTCCCAACGCTTTTCCTCTGGGCACAATGGTTACTTTTACTAATGGGTGAGCATATTCAAGCAGCCAGCTGATTGTAGCATGGCCTGCCTCGTGGTATGCAATGGTTTTCTTTTCTTCCTGTGTAATAATCTTGTTCTTTTTTTCCAACCCGCCAATAATACGGTCTACTGCATCAAGAAAATCCTGTTTAGTAACTGCATCGCGGTTTTTACGGGCAGCGATCAAAGCTGCCTCATTACAAACATTGGCGATATCAGCACCCGAAAATCCAGGAGTTTGTTTGGCAAGAAAATCAACTTTAACATCTTCTCCCAGCTTTAACGGGCGAAGGTGAACTTTAAAAATAGCACCACGCTCATTCAGATCAGGAAGTTCCACATGTATCTGACGGTCGAAACGTCCGGCACGCATCAAAGCACGGTCCAGAATATCCGCCCGGTTTGTAGCTGCCAGTATGATTACCCCACTGTTGGTGTCGAAACCATCCATCTCAGTAAGAAGCTGGTTCAACGTATTCTCACGTTCGTCGTTCGATCCCATATTGGGGTTCCGTCCACGGGCACGTCCAATGGCATCAATTTCGTCAATGAATACAATACAGGGCGCTTTTTCCTTAGCCTGTTTAAACAAGTCGCGCACACGTGATGCACCTACTCCTACAAACATTTCGACAAAATCGGAACCTGACATTGAGAAAAAAGGAACATTGGCTTCGCCGGCAACTGCTTTTGCAAGTAAGGTTTTACCTGTTCCGGGAGGACCAACCAACAAAGCTCCTTTTGGAATTTTTCCCCCTAACTTGGTGTATTTAGACGGGCTTTTAAGAAATTCGACAATTTCTTCCACTTCCTGTTTAGCTTCTGCCAATCCTGCCACATCTTTAAATGTTGTGGAAACCCGCTGATCTTTATCAAATATTTTTGCCTGCGATTTGCCAACGTTGAAAATGCCACCAGCACCTCCACCAGCACCTCCGCGACTCATCCGACGGAAAATCCACCACCAAACCAGGATAATGATGACAAACGGCCCGATGGAGAACAGAAGGTCACGAGCCCAATTGTTCTCTTCGTCCGGAACTATCGTTATTGATTTTCCGGTTTCTTTCTCAATACTCTGTATTTCATTTTGAAAGCTTTCAGTAGAGAGAATGTTGAATTTGAACTGCGGACCGACATCAGATGGTTTTACAAAGCTTTTTTCAAATTCTGCTTTGTATTTATCCAATGCACCTTTTTTCAGATACACATAAACTCTTGGCGGCTCTGTATTGGTAATGACTTTGAATTTTTCAACGTCGTCATTTTTAAGCATCTGGTTTTTTACCGTGTTCCAGTCGGATTCAATCGGTCCGCGACTGTTGCTGAGGTAAAACTGAATGATTAAGAATGCAACGGCTATAATCCCGTAAATCCAATATGCATTGAATTTTGGCCCTTTCCCATCTCCCTTTTTATTCGGAGTTAACTTTCCAAACGGATTGATGTCGTTGTTCTTATCTTTCTTTGAGTTATTTTGTTTGTTATCTGCCATTTTCAATTATTAATCAACTTCTTCTATTTTTTTTGTTTTTGCATCGGCCCAAAGCCCCTCCAGATTATAAAATTCCCTGGCTTCTTTTTGAAACACATGGACCATAACGTCGCCGTAATCCAGTAAAATCCATAGAGCATTACGATATCCGTCTCTGTGCCACACATCAGCTTCAAGAGTTTCTTTTACGGTTTCTTCTACCGATTGTGCAATTGAGCTTACATGAGTTGAAGAAGTTCCGTGACATATTACAAAAGTACTGCATTCGGTGTGGTGGATGCTTTCTAAGTCGATGAGCGTTATGTCTTTACCTTTTAATCTTTTAATCCCTTCCAGTATTGCTTCTGTTACTATTTCTGTCTCTTCCTTCTTTTGCTTCATATAAATTAATTGTTCTTCACAAAGATAATCTTTTTGTCCATTTACCATTTTTTGCAGGAATGCTTTACTTTTAACCCCTGTGTTATTAAAGAACAAAAATATCATCTCGCTGGCCGAAACAGAAAGTACCAACAACTATGCCATGCAATTGGTTTTAGACAAGTATCACGAAGGTACTGTCGTTTTGGCACAATATCAAGGTCGGGGACGCGGACAAGCAGGCAGTTATTGGGAAAGTGAGGCAGGAAAAAATTTATTGATGAGTCTCATTCTCGAACCAAAATTTCTCGAAGCGGGTAAGCAGTTTTACCTGTCGATGGCAGTGAGTCTGGCATTGGTAAATTTTTTAAAAAAGAATGTTGAGGGTGTAAAAATCAAATGGCCTAATGATATTTATGTAGATGATAAAAAAATTGCCGGAATACTCATCGAGCAATCGGTTAAAGGTTTATTTATTGAATCGTCGGTTGTTGGAATTGGTTTGAATGTGAACCAGGTTCGTTTTGTGTCGGATGCTCCCAATCCGGTTTCAATGAAACAACTTACCGGAAAAGAATTTGAGATTGAAGTGATTCTGGATGGACTTCTGAAAGAAATTGAATTGTGGTACGATCTTCTTATGCAAAATGCTTTCAGTAAAATAGAAATAGCTTATCTGGAAAACTTATTCAGAATGAACGCATGGCATAATTACCGAACACGCGATGAAGAATTTACTGCCAGAATTGTTGGCATTGGAGAGTTCGGACAGTTGCAACTTGAACTTCAGTCCGGCGAAACAAGAAGTTATTTATTTAAAGAGGTTGAGTTTGTTTTATAGTGCTGTGAGCTTTGAGCTTTGAGTCACG
>DAOPJR010000045.1:0-15940 GCA_035399765.1 Draconibacterium sp.
TGGGAATCATCCTTGCCAGTTTTTTTGTTGAAAGTACCGACGCCATTTTTTCGAGGGTAATTTTGGGTGCCAACGAAATTACGGTGGTTTCTTCTGTAACGGATTCTTTTATTGCTTGTAAAGTCTCCATTACCATTGGCGGATGCACGGCAATGAATACAAGTTCTTGTCCGGCAGCTCCGGCTGCAGAATCAGCAGCAATGATTTCCGGAAAATCAGCACTTAATGCTTTTAGCGTTTCCACATTGGGTTCAAATACTTTTACCGATTCAGGCAGCGCTTTTTTGTTGGAAAGCCCCTGGAGAAAAATACGGGTTATTCTTCCACCTCCAATAAAACCTATTGATTTTGACTTCATAATTGTTTGATTTTTAAAGGTTAATAAATGATTTCGGCTATATCATATACTTTTTGAATAGAATCTTCTGTAATCGCTGTTTTCCCTTTCACAAAACCTAAATCAGTTACCCGAAGGTATTTGTAATTGGAGATATTATTCTTTTCCATCATTCGTTTTCCACAGTCGATAGAACAACCGTCTATCACAAGCAACTCTTTGGTTTTTAAATCTTCAATAGATTTTTTAATTCCGGCCCCTACCACTGCCAGGCAGTTCATTTTACGCACGCCGTTATCACGAAGTTTCCGGGCAACCAAATCTGAAATCTGTCCTACATCTGATGCCCCGGAACATGCCATCACAATGTAACCGCCAGTTCCACATAAACAATTGTCATTTTGTTTCTTCTCCATGATGTCTCTTACTATTTTACCCCTTTTGGCTTCAATAATTTTACGAGTTCTTCTTCCGCAAAATACCCCACATGGCGCGCGTATTCCTTTCCGTTTTCATCGAGAAAAACCTGTGTTGGAATTGCTTCAACATTATATTGGCTGGCAAAAGGTTTTCCCTGAGTTGTCCAAACATCGTAAAACACCACTTTTACCTGGCCAGCATATTTTTCTTCTATCGATTTCATTACCGGTTGCATCTTCTGACAAGGAATACAGCGCACAGAACCGAGTTCAACGAAGGTCACTTTGTATTTGGTTGTATCGTTCTTTTGAACTTCTTTTACCGGATTCTGCGCAAAAACGGCAGGACAAAGTATTGTTATAAGAAATAAAACAAGTGAGATTTGAATTATGGTTTTTGATTTCATATAAGTCTCTAATCTGAAGTCGTATTGATTTATTCCTTCATCAGTTTGTAATGTATATCTCCAAATACCCGGTGTCCAACCGATTTGGTATGACAAGGGGTACAGCTCATTTGAGCTGCCACATTGTTTACTTTGCCTCCACTGCTATGACATGCTAAACATGTATTCGCTTCTGCATCCTTATGCACATTGGTTGTGTATGTATTGGTAAAGATTTCGTTTAACGAAATGGCTACTTTTTGTGCAACATCAGCAGATAGTCTCCGGCATCTTTCTTTGCGTTCGTTACTATCAACTTCAAATCCAGCAGTAGTGCACCAGTTAGTATTCGATGCATGACACAAAACTGAATTGGAAATACTTTGGGCAGGGATATAATCATTACCAGAATTTTGAGGGTCAAACACCGGCAAAGATTCTTTTTCGTACCATCCGAAAATATCTGCAATCATTTTATCCCGGGTACCTTTGTCGGTTATAAGTAAACCAAGAATAGCTGCCGTTCCATTTAATGTTCCACATATTGTACCGTATCCCCCAACTCCACCATGTCCGTATTTAAACATATGAAGAGGGAACGAGCTATAAGGTTCCCCAACTTTTTCAGCCAACTGAGACACTACGCTTTTTATCGTAGCATACATACAACTTCCTTCAGGATAATACTTATAAGCTAATTCAGCAGTGGTTGCAGGGTCAAGTTGAAAATACTTCCAATTACTTTCTTCCTGTTGATAACCCAATTGGTGAAGCTCATTATCAAAATTTATTTTGGGTTTAAAGGCATTTGTAAGAGTAAGCAGGCCGGCTCCACCTCCTACGATAGCACCGGCAGCCACTTTCATTGCGTTTCTTCTATTCATCTTTTAGTTGTTGTTGGTTTATTAAATTCATTGGGAGAAAATATTTTAATCTCAATTGTTAGAGCTTCTATTTCAATCAACTATCCATTTGCTCTCCTCACCATATATTATATTCAAACTGAGTATGATTGATTATATGAAAACCAGGTAATTAAAAACAAGTCCTACTACAATAATCCCCAATGCGACAATACTTACAAAGACAGCAATCAACTGCCACTTTAATACTTTTTTAAGAATAATGATTTCGGGAAGTGAGAGGGCAATTACCGACATCATAAAAGCCAGGGCAGTGCCCAGCGAAACGCCTTTCTCTATCAACACACTGACAATAGGGATAATTCCGGCAGCATTGGAATACATAGGTACTCCCAGCAGAATAGCTAAAGGTACACCGTACCAGTTTTCTTTTCCCAAAAGGGCCCCAAGAAAATCTTCCGGAACATAACCATGCGCACCGGCTCCCACTGCAATACCGATAATAATGTAAATCCAGATTTTACCAACAATTTCTATTACTGCTTCGTAACCGGCTGTAATTCTTTCGGAAAAAGGAAGTTTGGTTTCCTCATTATTCTGTTGGTTCACTTTTACAGTGTACACCCATTCAGCTACATATTTTTCCAATCTGAATTTTCCGATTAACCATCCTGATACAATCGCAATGGTGAGTCCGGTTCCCACGTAAATAGCAGCCACCTCCCATCCAAATAAACCAATCAATAACACAAGCGCTACTTCGTTAATCATGGGTGCGGCAATTAAAAACGAAAAAGTTACTCCCAAAGGAACACCTGCTTCCACAAATCCCAGAAACAAAGGAATAGCAGAACAGGAACAAAACGGAGTAACAATACCTAGTGTAGATGCAAGAATATTCCCGGTAAATAAGGACTTCCCTTCGAGGATTTTTCGTGTTTTTTCAGGAGTAAAATAAGTCCGGACAATACCTACTCCAAAAATAATGAGGACCAGCAGCAACATCACTTTCGGAACCTCGAAAATAAAAAACCGAAGCGTTTCTGTTAGATGTTTTCCTGAAGTTAATCCGACCAAATCATCAATGATAAAGTCGGCTAAATTTTGAAGGTTCACATACAAAAGTATCCAAACGGGTAGCAGAAAGATTGGAAACATCCAACCATTCATATTCCGGTTTAATATCACTAATTTTTCCCGCATCACTACTTACCTCTAATTGTGTCTAATCCATAAAATTTTAGAAATAAACTGTCATTATATAATAGAATCCAACCAGGATAAATACAACCGAAATTACTCTTCGGAACCAGATTTCAAAGGTTTTTAGTTTGTTGTAAAGGGTACCAACTCCGGAAATGGTATATGCAATTAACCAAGCAAAAATGATGACAGGGATACCCGTTGCAATGGCAAAAACAACCGGCAAATATAAACCGGAAGCGTTGCTGATCGTTATTGGAATCAGCATCCCGAAATAGAGAACTCCGCTGTAAGGACAAAATGCCAGCGCAAACAATACACCCAGCAAAAGAACATCCCAGTAGTTTTTTGTTCCTTTCTTTTCAAACCGTTGTGTTAATTTACTCATCCCCGGAAATTTGATTTTCAGGATATCAAGCATAAACAGACCGATGATTATTAATAATGGTCCGATTATTTTCTCTCCATAACGTTGAAAAATACCGGAAAGAGCAAACTGGTCGGCGCCCAAAAAGATAACTAATGCCAGTAGAGTATATGAAATGGCTCTTCCAAGCGTATAAACCAGTCCATTGTAAAAAACCCGGTTACGGTTCTCGATATCCTTGCCGATAAAACCAATTGCGGTGATATTGGTTGCCAGAGGACAAGGACTGATGGCTGTCATCAGTCCCAATATCAATGCCGTTAAAAAGGGAATGGAACTATTTTCGAGAACACCGGTTAATTGTTCCAACATTACATCAATGGTTTAATTTTCGCCTCAATTATATCTCTGAATTTATCAGGATCAGTCAGGGCATACATAAAACCTTCGTTGGTTAAGTTGATTCTTGTATCTCCTTTTACAATCAGAAGCATTTGACTGTTTACTCCCAGTCTTTTCCCGGTCTCTTCACCTTCCTTTTTATCCAGGTTGACAGCTGTAAACGTTACATCGTCGCCAAAAAGCAGCTGCACATCCTGTTGAGCTTCCGATTCTACGGCCCTACAAGTTTCACAGCGGGTATTAAAATGGAAATAATACATTTTAACCAGCCCAGCATCCTCACTCTGAGCCTGTGCCATTGACTGGTTTGAAATACCTAAACTTGCCAGCACAGTAAAGAATACTGCTAAGAATGCAGAATTGATTTTAGTTTTCATCTTTCAATTTTATTTGGTCAATAAACTTTTTAATTCCTGATCTTTTGGCAAACGGCCACTCAAAACAACCTTGCCATTAATAACGAGTGCCGGTGTTTGCATGACACCGAATTGCATAATCTCCATGATGTCTTCCACCTTACTAACATCCGCCTGAATATGTAATTCAGAAAGCGAGTTAACAACTGCTTTTTCAAGTGCTTTGCATTTGGGACATCCGGTGCCTAAAACTTTAATGTCCATTTTACCTGGTTTTAGATCTTTGTAATCCATATTTATTTAGTTCGTTGTTCGCAAAAATACGAACATTCATTTCAAAATTTTTATTCTTCCTTTAACTGTAAAAATCCACCGAACAGTTGCTGGGCTTCCTCCCAATTCTCACGATTAACACAGTATTTGATTCTTGGAGCTTCAATTTCGCCTTGAATTAGTCCGGCGTCCTTTAATTCTTTCAAATGCTGTGAGAGTGTGGATTTGGCAATCGGAAGTTCTTCACTCAGATCGCCGCTGTAGCAACAGGCTTGTTTGCTAAGCAATTGCATCACGTATACCCTCACCGGGTGTCCGAGCGCTTTGGCGTAGCGTGCCAGTTTTTCCTGATTATCCGTGAAGACTTTTACATCCATGACACAAATTGTTCGTTGTTCGCAAAAATACGAACAGTTTTCAAGAATATAATATATATGTGTCAATTTTATTCACAATTTACTTATATCGCTTGCGATATAAATAAATATCCATATATTTGTATCGTGTACGATATAATCGCTAAAGACATAAAATAATTAAATAATGGAAAACAATTTTTATCAATTTTCAGCAAAGAGTTTACAGGGAAAAGAAGTTGGAATGGACCAGTTCAAAGACAAAACTGTGTTAGTGGTAAATACAGCCAGCAAGTGTGGTTTTACTCCGCAATATGCAGGTTTGGAAGAATTATACGAAAAGTATAAAGATAAGGGACTGGTTATATTGGGCTTTCCATGTAACCAATTTGCAAATCAGGAACCCGGCGACGAAAAAGAAATTGCAAATGAGTGCCTGATCAACTATGGTGTTAGCTTCCCTATGTTCTCAAAAGTTGATGTAAACGGAAAGAATGCCCATCCAATTTTCAAATATCTGAAGAATGAACTGGGAGGTACGTTGGGAAAAAGTATTAAATGGAATTTTACCAAATTTCTGATCGATTCGGAAGGTAAGCCCGTTAAACGTTTTGCACCAATTGTTACGCCTGAAAAAATTGAACCGGAAATAACACAACTGCTGGAACAATCAGTTTCATAAATAACCTTAACATGGAATTTGAACAATTGAAACTTGAAAACCAGGTCTGTTTTCCTATTTACGCAGCTTCGAGGCTGATTACGCGTGCATATCAGCCCTTACTCGAAAAACTGGAACTCACCTACCCACAATACTTAGTATTAATGATACTTTGGGAAACCGACCGAATTTCGGTAAATGAAATTACCGAAAAACTAATTCTGAATACCAACACCGTTACACCTCTTTTAAAAAGGATGGAGGTTCAGGGATTGATACATCGCGAACGTTCAACCAACGATGAACGACGTGTTACTATTAGTCTCACCTCGAAAGGTGCAGAACTTAAACAGCAAGCTGCTGATGTTCCGGCAGAACTGGTAAAAAAACTGGATGTGGGTGAACTGGATCTGCAAGAGATCATCGATCTACGCGATAAATTAAATCGTTTGATTGAAGCAATCCGAAACTAATATACCTGCAGAAGTAATCATAAACTGCTTACTTCTGCAGGTTTTACCGTTTCAAAATATTTTTGAAAGAAAGCAAAACGTTGAGATTTGGATTGTTCTCTTTTTCTTCGGACAAAAGCAAAACTAATTGGCGAGTACTTTTCTATTTCATCCAAATAATCATTTGTGTAAGACGAAGGATGCAGTCCCACCGATTCAATGGTCATAGCTTCAATGCTTCTGTTCATCAGGTCGATAAATTTGTCATTTCCGGCTCGTTCAAAACACTTCATCTCCTCCAAAGCCCTTCGCCCGAAATGAATAGTTTTATTCACGAAAGCACCAAGCGAATCACTGCTAACGCACGAGTACATGGTTTTTGTACTGGCTTCGGCATCTTCTTTTACATCCTGAATATCGTCGAGAAGCTGAAGATAAACACCGTATCCAAAAAGTGCCTGTTCCTGCTCGCGGGTCAAACGACCTGCCACCAGGTAACCGTCGGCAAGTACTGATGCACCGCCTTTTTCAAAGCAGATATCCAGAGTTTTATCATCGGTCAATCCATTGTCAAAATGCATATTCAAACTGTTTGTCTGCCCCTGTTGAATGGCATATAAACTTTCGTAAACTTCTGGAAACTCATTACGGGGGAATTCTTCTTCAAACATTCCAACCAATTGATATAACTGGTTTTCAGTAAAGGTAGCCGGTAACACCTCTTCACCATGTAAGCGCCGGTTAAAACGACGAGAAAAGATTTCTTTTTCGGCAGATGACAACGATGGATCGTCCAGCAAGTTATCGCTGTACGGATAGATCATGGAATAGGCAAAAACCGAAGGAGTGATTTTTACCGGGAGATTCATCATGAGCTGAATCCCATTCATAATCCAGACATTACGAAGCCCCTGGTAGATATTTTCAGGACTCAACTCCGGGCCAAATTCACGCGCTTTGTAGAAAAAATCTTTCGATACATTTTTAAACTCATCCGACAGGATGACTTGCAGGTGGTCCTTCTCGAAATCAAAAACCGTTTCGAGAAAAGCTTTGAACACCGGGAAAAAGGAACTTCCGGGATCCTTTCGAACCTTCTGCAACTTCTTTCGGTTTTGCAGTTCCTTTACCTTCAATTGAAAACGTTCGTAATCCTGTTCACGCTGCAATTTTTCAACAGCAGAATATTCCTTTTGAAATACCGGGAAATGTGTTGGGCTGTCTTTCCACATTTGGTCAAAATGGTCAATGAATTGTCGAACTGGAAACATGCTTTAAGTTTTACTCCTAATTTATGTATTCCAAAGTTTAGAAGTTCCATTTTTTAGATAAGTGAAAGAATTTTCTGGGTAAACATCTCGATTTAGATGGTTAGAAATAAAAAACAAAAAACGCACTGACCTTTCAGCCGTGCGTTTCTAATTCTATTTTGTTAATCGTTTTAAAACTATGCGATATTGGTGTAAACCGCCTGAACATCGTCATCCTCTTCCATCTTATCCAGCATCTTTTCAATTTCCTCGAGTTGTTCTTCCGTAAACTCAACCGGAGTGGTTGGAATGCGCTGTAATTCTGCTTTTGTAGGTTCGATATTCAGTTTTTCAAATGCTGAAGCCAGTTCTCCAAAACTGGTATAATCAGCGTAAGCGTAATATTTGCCTTCGTTTTCTTCAATCTCTTCCAATCCGGCATCGATTAGTTCAAGTTCAAGTTCTTCAACTTCCATCCCTGCAGGTAGATCAAATTCGAAAACCGCCTTTCTTGAAAACATAAATTCCAACGATCCGTTCGGTACCTGTCCGCCACCGGCTTTGTTAAAGTAACTTTTAACGTTTGCAACGGTGCGTGTGGTATTATCGGTAGCACATTCAACAAAGACCAACACTCCGTGAGGTCCTTTTCCTTCGTAAGACACTTCCACGTAGTCGGTAGCATCTTTTCCTGAAGCACGTTTGATAGCCGCATCAATATTTGTTTTTGGCATATTTTCGTGCTTGGCATTTAAAATCGCCGTACGTAATGCAGGGTTCAAATCAGGATCGCCGCCACCTTCTTTTGCTGCAATTGTTATCTTTTTAGCGAGTTTCGGAAATACTCTCGACATTTTGTCCCAACGCTTTTCTTTAGCTGCCCTGCGGTATTCAAATGCTCTTCCCATGGATGTGATTCTTACTTTTTGAAATTTGCTGCGAAAATAAACACAGAATGCTTAAATAACAACACCTAAAATATCAAATATTTGCTTTCCAACAGAATTATTTAGTAGCTGATTGCCAGATACAGGACAAAGATATAGCGGATTCTAGGCAAATTTTTTAGGCTTACATACATTATCTTCTTTTTTTACGCGTGCACCACACTTTTTGCACTCGTATTTTGCCTCCTTTTTATTTTCGAAATCTTTGGTTTTACACGCTTTTTTGCTCATCGCCAATTTTCCTGTTCACGATGAATAACAACAACGTTAACAGGATAATTGTTTTGAAGGTATTCACCCAGTTTTTCAGCCGAATACACCGAGCGGTGCTGTCCGCCAGTGCAGCCAAAGCTTACTGATAAATGTGTAAAACCCCTTTCCAGATACACTTTTACCGATTGCTCAACCAAGGTTTTGGCTGATTCAAGAAAAAGTCCCATCTCTGATTTTGTTTCCAGAAACTGCTGCACGGCCAGGTCTTTTCCACTCAACTTTTTGTATTCATCGTATTTACCCGGGTTATGAATGGCACGGCAATCAAAAACAAAACCTCCCCCATTTCCCGAAGGATCTTCAGGAATACCTTTTTTATACGAGAAACTGCTGATTCGTATAGTTAACTCCGACTGTGTTTTGCCAATTTCCTTTAACACTTCCGATTGAGTGACCTGCTTCAGAACCGAGACCAATTCGGGAAGTTCTACAGGAAGAGTTAACTTTTTTAGCAAAAATTCGAGGTTTTTCAGTGCAAACGGAATGCTTTTCAAAAAATGTTCCTTCTTCTCGTAAAAGCCTCTGAATCCGTAAGCTCCCATCGCCTGCATAATACGGATAAGAACAAAGCCCTTGAAATAGGCAGCAAAACGTTCTTCGTCTACCTTCATGTATTTTTTCAGCTCGCTGATGTAATAATCGAACAGTTGCTGTCTAACACTTTCCGGAATATCGGCTTTGCCATCATACAAAAGCGAAGCCAGATCGTATTGCAAAGCACCACGACGGCCTCCCTGGTAATCGATAAAATAAACATCGTCGTTTTTCAGCATCACATTGCGTGACTGAAAATCACGATACATGAAATAATTGGAACTGGCACTAAGCAAATAATTACTGAACAACTGAAAATCGTCTTCCAGCGCCTGCTCATCAAACGATATTTTTGCCAGCTTCAGAAAATAATATTTGAAATAATTCAGGTCCCACATCATGGATTGCTTGTCGAAAGCTTCGCGTGGATAGCACACCGAATAATCGATCTCCTTCCCGGCAATAATCTGGATTTTTGGCAAAGCTGCCAGAACCTTTTTGTAAACCGAAATGATATTTTCAGAAAAACCTTCTTCTTCACGGATTTTGCTCAGATAACCAAACAAAGTTGTGTCTCCCAGGTCTTCAACCAGGTATTTCTTTAAATCGGAACTTACTGCATATACTTTAGGGACGTTAACCCCCTTGAAATACAAATGATTGGAAAAAGACAGAAATGCCGTATTTTCCTTCACATCGTTGTTAAACGCGCCCACAACTGAACGCTGACTGTTTTTTAAACGACAGTATTCGCGGTATGAACCGGACTGCGGGAGCATTTCAAAGCTTTCTACCTTTTCATTAAAATGATGCTCAAACAGTGCTATGATTTCGTTTTTTGCTGAAGTATCCAAGTGTCAGATTTTTAAATTAAAACTTACCTTTAACGTGAAAATTTTCCTTTTATGCGAAAACTCAAAAGTATCTATTTTTTAAGACTACTGCGAAATTGTTTGGTGTTGATCGGCATATTTTTCACAACATGTATGATACTGGCCTTGACTTCAGCACCTTACTGGGCATATCACTGGCTAGGAACCAGCAAATCAGAATTGAGGCAGGAACCACACACAATTATTCTCTTGGGTGGCGGAGGTATGCCAAGTCAGTCGAACCTGATGCGAAGCTGGTATGTAGGCCATGCATCTGCAAGTTTCCCTTCGGCAAAAGTCATCATTGCTATGCCGGGTGAGCTTTCCGACAGCACCAGCACCCCGCAGAAGATGAAAACTGAACTGATTGTTCGCGGAATCAATCCGGAACTTATCAGTTTTGAAAACGAAGGAACAAACACACGTTCACAGGCAATCAATTGTAAAAGGTTAATAAAATTTCACGATCCGATACTACTAGTAACTTCACCGGAACACATGCGACGTGCAGTTCTGTGCTTTCAAAAAGCCGGTTTCGAAAAAGTGAATGCACTCCCGGCATTTGAAAATGCAGCTGAAGCAGATTTCCGCTTTGATGATGATAAATTGGGCGGGAACAAAGTGTTGATACCAGAAGTAGGCCAAAATACCAACATGCGTTACCGAATATGGAATCACCTGAAATACGAGATTCTTATTACACGGGAAATATTTGCACTTGGTTATTACAAACTACGGGGATGGATATAAAAAAGCTTTGCCGATTTTGACAAAGCCTTCTTATTTTATTTTTAAACTCTTACAATTCCACAATCAACACCGTCGGGTTATCATCCCGAATAATGTCAACAGAAATACGGGATCCGGCTTCAAGTGTTTGCAGGCGAGCCATATAATCATAAATATTTTTCACCGGTTTTCCTTCAATGGCAGTAATAATATCTCCTTTTTTCATTCCGGCGCGGTAGGCCGGTTTGTCTTTGGTCACCCCGTCAACACGCATACCACGAGTCTCCAGTCCCGCATAATCAGGCATAATTCCAAATGTAACTTTGAAACGTCCTCCCCTGCTCCGCTGAAACTTACTGCCGGCTTCCTGAAAGGTTAGTTTATCATCCCTGTTTGCCACCTCAGCCAAAACTTTGGCAGCATAATCTATCACTTTCTTTTCACCTTCATAATTAATCAAATCTGCGTCGTCCTGCGGAGTGTGATAATCAGAGTGCGCACCCGTAGAAAAGTAAATCACTGGAATGTTTTGTAAATAAAATGAAGCATGATCCGACGGCCCGATCCCTTCACCGGAAAAAGCCAGCCTGAAACCAGTATTCATCTCATTCAGAATCTGTTCGGTCTCTTTTGCAGTTTGAGTTCCACCGACACTTAAAGCATTTGTAACAGTGTCAAGCCGTCCAACCATATCGAAATTAAACATGGCAACAATCTTATCTATTTCCACAGGTGGATCGTTGGTAAAGGCTTTTGAACCTACCAGACCCATTTCCTCAGCACTGAAAGCAACAAAAATAATACTGCGGCGATGTGTCTCCTCATCTGCAAATTTTTCAGCCAGTTCGATTACGGCTGCCACCCCGGATGCATTGTCATCAGCACCGTTATGAACGGCTATAGTATCCAAAGCACGTGAACCGGAACCCGGGCCACCCATTCCCAAATGATCGAAATGAGCACCAACTACCACATACTGATCTTTCAATTCCGGATCGGTACCGGGTAACATGGCCACCACATTCTGAGTTTCTTCTTCTTTGAGAGCCACATTCACGCTGGCTTTAACAGTTGCATTCGTTGGTAAGCTGAGTCCAGCTTGTTGTTCATTTATTTTCATTTCGAGTGATTCCACCATTTCGCCTGTCCCCGAAAGTATATCGTTTGCCACTTGGCGGGTAACCTGAATTACAGGAATAGAAAAGCGGCTGCTGTTCTTATCAAAGAAAAGATCGGAAAGTTTGTCTTCTTCACTGAATTTTGGACCGGCAACCAGAATCAAACCGGCCGCGTTTTTATCGGAGGCTGTTAATCCTTTCGATCGTTCACTTGAGAATTCGAGGTAAGGGCTATTAGGATTATCCAGATCAGGATCTCCCTGCAGAACCAGCAACCATTTTCCGCTCACATCAACAGATCCAAAATCGTCCCATTTCAACGAATCACGATCTACCTGTATTCCATAACCGGCAAAAACTACCCGGGCTTCAACTGTTGTATTGGCAGAAAATGCGTACGGTAGAAAATCCTTTTCTGCTTCAAACGACCGATCGCCAACTTTTAAAGAGTTACCTTCTTCCAATTCTGCCGTAGCAACCAAACTGAAGGTTTGAAAGCCATCATCATACATTGGTTGCAGACCCGCATTTCTGAATTTCTTACGAATGTATTCTGCTGCCAGGTTATTCCCTTCTTCTCCCGATTGCCTGCCTTTTAGAGAATCTGATGCCAAATAATAAATGGTTTCCTTCAGATCATCAACCGTAACTTTGGGATTAAATTTTTGTCCGCAGGAAGCGAGAATCAGTGCAATTAATACTAAATACAGGTTCTTCATTATTTTTAAATTTTGGGTTGAAGTAATTTGGTCAACCATTGGTTTCTAAATCCTGTTCACCTGTTAAAACTGGTGTTTTCAGGAATGTAATATTAATTAATATTCACCATTATAAAAAAGGAGAATCGTATATTTACCACTCAAATTTTGGATGTTTTGATCTCATTTGGAATAAAATACTGGTTTATCTTCCTACTTGCCGTTATTTTGGCCGCAGTAGGTGTAACTCTGATCCTATATTTCAGGAATAAAGCCCATTCGGGACTTAGTAAATGGCAATTACGAACATTGATTGGACTTCGTTTTTTGTCGTTTTTTCTGATTGCATTTTTATTGTTGTCGCCCTTTTTACGCAACCTGAAAAAGATAACACAAAACCCGATTATTGTGGCTGCTTGGGATGATTCAAACTCAATGATTACCGATCAGGATTCCAGCCAGGTTGCCCAGGTTTTGACCGACCTTCAAAAAAAGATTGAGTCGGAACTTGGAAACAACTACGAGATTGTGAATTACACCTTTGGTGACCATGTAATTTCGGGTGACGAATTAACGCTAAACGAAAAACGCTCAGATTACAGCCAGCTTCTTACCATGGTCAGCAACAATCATTTCAACCAGAATATTGGCGCATTGATCATTGCCGGAGACGGTATTTACAACGAAGGCCGCAACCCGGCAAACCTGGCCGGCGATCTTTCATTTCCGGTTTATACGATTGGATTTGGTGATACCAGTATAGTTTCTGATTCCCGTATAAGTAATATCCGGATGAACCGAACAGCGTTCTCGGGAAACAAATTTCCGGTAGAAGTGGATGTTCAATTCTCGAAAGTGAAAGACAAAGCGCTTAAGCTTTCCATTCTGCAAAACGATGTGGAGGTTGCCAGTGAAATGATCATCCCGCCAAACGACAATTATTTTGTTACCAAAGAATTTATTCTGGAAGCCGGATCTCCCGGACTACAACATTACAAGGCAAAAATCCAAACCGGTGACAACGAACGAAACACCGCCAACAACACGGCAGGCTTTGTCATCAACATCCTGGAAAACAAACAAAAAATACTGATCTTATCCGACGGCTGGCACCCCGATATCGGAGCGATTAAAAATACGCTTGAGCAACAAAAGACCTACGAAGTTTCTGTATTTACAGAGGAACCTTACCCTGCAGATATGAAAGACTTCAACCTCGTTATTTTAAATCAGCTTCCCACTGCCGGGAAATCGGTTGCACAGGTAATAGAAAAAATACGTTCGGGCCGTTTGCCACTTCTGATTATCGTCGGGAATAAAACCTTTATTCCGCAACTGAATGCATTGTCGCAGGGTGTCCAGATTGAATTGCTGGCCGGTTCGGGCGAAGAAGCACAGCCCAGCCTGAACCCTTCTTATGCCACGTTTACTTTGTCTGAAGATTTGTTAAGTCTCTTGCCGAAATTTCCTCCCCTGCAGGTCCCCTTTGCTGATTTTAAAATGGATGAAAGCTTTAGCCCGCTCCTGTATCAGAAACTGAAAGGCATTGAAACCGGAAAACCTTTAATAGCAACCGGCAAGGCAGATACGCGAAAAGTAGGATATATTTTTGGAGAAGGAATCTGGCGCTGGCGTTTATATGATTACTATCAAAACCAAAGCCATCTGCGGTTCGACGAACTGATTAACCAACTGGTGCAATACCTGGCTCTTCGCGAAAATGAGGACAATTTTATTGTTGAGTTCAAACCCGTTTACACCGAAACCGATGATGTGATTCTAAACGCTGAAGTGTACAACGATGCCTTCGAACGCGTAACAAGTGGCGAAGTAAATATTACTTTGAAGAATTCAAACGATGAAGATTTTACATTCACATTTGATGTGCACAGTGAAGATTATTCACTTAATGCCGGACATCTTCCGGTGGGTGATTATTCATTTGTCGCTGAAGTGAAACTGGGAGATCAAACATATACTGAAACAGGAAATTTCACGGTGGTATCAGTGAACCTTGAAAAACTGGTTACACGCGCCAATCACAATCTCCTGTATCAGCTCTCGTCACAAAGTGGTGGTACCTTGTACCTGCCTGACAATACTGATAGATTGATTTCCGATTTAAAAAACGGTAATCGGTTAAAACCTACAAACTACTTCCAGGAAATGATTAGCGAGTTGTTAAACCTGCGATGGTTGTTTTTCGTTTTTCTGACTTTACTAAGTGTGGAATGGTTTTTGAGAAAATACTGGGGAATTTATTAAAAAACACATCTACTTTCTTTGAATTTTATGATAAATAATATCAAGAGATATCATCTGATCCTCATACTTTTTGGGCTTTTGGCAACTTCGTGTTCCACTACAAAAACTATTGTTATTGAGGTTCCTAAACAGGGGAAACAGGAACTTCCTGACCGGATTCAAAGTTTGTTGATTGTAAACAGAACACTCGACGATTCCTATGAGAATCTGGACAAAGACACTTTACAAAATATATTTTACGCGCAGGGTTTTAATTTAGACACGGTAATCCACGATAAACAGGCAGCTGACACCATGTTGAAGGCTGTCAGCGACCTCTTGTTTGAGTCGGGACGATATGATGTGGTTATTCCTGAAGAGCGCTTTCTTCCGCATGAAAAAAATGCATTCTTCACCGAAGCTCTCACTCCTGAAGAAACTAAACAGCTTTGCGAAACCTTTCACACCGATGCAGTGCTTTCAGTAGATGAATATGACACCCGTGTTGTTACAAAATACAATCACGATAGCTACTACAATCCGTTTGACGGGACTTTCTATTCAGAATCTGAAGCACGCATGGCAATCATTTATGAGGCTTTAGTCAAAATCTATGATCCTGGCAGTGATCAGGTTTTGTTCCGCGATTTTATGCGTGATACACTGGTTTGGGAAGATTACGACGAATCGGCACGCCAACTTTTCACACACTTCACATCGGTTAAACAAGGATTAGCTGAGGCTTCCATTGCCATGGCACTCGACTTGTCTGAAAAAATAAGTACCAGCTGGCAACGCGAGCAGCGTCTGATTTTTGTTAAAGGTGATGAGAAGCTGGAACAAGCAGCTGCATTTGTTGAACAAGGGAATTGGGATAGCGCTATCCCTCTTTGGGAAGACCTGGCTGCCAACAGTTCATCCAAATCGCTTAGAAGTAGAGCAGAGTTGAATATGGCCATTGCAGCCGAATTGCGCGGCGATATCGACCAGGCAATTGAATGGGGGCTAAAATCATATAACACAATGTACCAACAAGTAACCTTTGATTACCTTGAACATCTGAACCGGCTTAAAAAACAAATGGAAAAACAATAAAATGAGACAAAATGGAATCCTGGCCATACTATTTCTCTTAATCGCATCATCATGCACAGTCTATAAAGATTATCAGATTGATGTATACCAACCCGGTGTGATTGC